>NZ_JBLFEQ010000007.1:0-215322 GCF_047345125.1 Maribacter spongiae
AAGCCCGTCCGCGCCGATGGTACTGCTATACCAAGTGGGAGAGTAGGAAGCCGCCTTCCTCGAAGGGCCCTTCACGTTACGTGGAGGGCCCTTTTTTTATGGAAAAGACCCTCCCCCGTTCAGGTTCAGGGGGCAAAGTATTAAGAACAAAGTGTTTAGATAAAAATTGTAGTTAATCTATACAGGAAGAATTCTACATTTTGACACTTGGTCCCGATAGCTACTAGGAGTGTTTTAAAAACTTTTACTTTGGCATATTGAAGAATCTAGTTGGGGAGCGATTGCAGCCACTTCAATCAATGAAAAATCGGTATACATCTATAATTAAGGGTATTGTAAGAACCCGTAATTTTCACTAAAATCCAAAAAGTTTAACTGGTTTAATTAAAAGGGTATAATCAAATTTATACTTTTTGACCAGGAGGAGTTAAATAACGTGAGTGGTTTAAAGATTAAAATATGATTTTGCATTGTTATATGATATATCCTGAATTATTTTTCCGATCCATGACATATCATTGGGCAATTGGCCATTTTCAATTTCCTTGCCGAATAAGTTGCATAGAATTCTCCTGAAATATTCATGTCTGGGAAATGATAAAAAACTTCTGGAATCCGTCAACATTCCAATAAAACAACTAAGCAACCCTATGTTGGATAACGCATTGATCTGTTTTGTCATTCCATCTTTTTGATCTAAAAACCACCATCCGGATCCAAATTGTAGTTTCCCTTTTATGGATCCATCGTTAAAATTACCGATCATACTGGCCATGATCTCATTGTCTCTTGGGTTGAGATTGTAAATTATGGTTTTACAGAGCTGGTCCGTGCTATCCAATTTATTTAAAAATCCGGACAGGGATGCCGCCTGGGACCAATCGCCGATAGAATCCCAGCCTGTATCAGGACCCAGTTGCCCAAACTTACGGGTATTGTTATTTCTTAGCGCACCTAAATGAAATTGTTGTACCCACCCTAAACTATGGTATTCTTTTGATAAGAATTGCAAAAGAGCACTTTTAAATTTATTGGTTTCAATTTCTGAAATAGGGGAACCTTGGTATTTCTTTTTAAATATCGTAGTGATTTCATTATGCGTAAAATCCTCTGCATATAAATGGGGCAGCCCATGATCGGATATGCGACATCCATTATTGTGAAAAAATCGTATTCTATTGGACAAAGTTTCGCATAGCTCATCGTAAGAAGTTATAGATCGGTTATCCGCCGCTCCCAATTGTTCTATATAACCCAAGTAACCTTCGGTTTCTATAGCCAATGCTTTATCTGGCCTAAATGCCGTACTAACGCTCATTTTAAGACCTTCATTTGTGATTTTACGATGATCGGAGAGTGTATCGGTAGGATCTTCCGTAGTGCAAAGGAATTCAATATTCATTTTATGCAACAAATTCCTACAACTAAACGGTTTTGTTTGAAGCTTTTCCTGGGTTTCCCCAAAAATATCATCTGCATTTTCCGGACACAAAAGGCTATTGATATCAAAATAACGTTGCAGTTCCATATGTGTCCAATGGTATAAGGGATTTCTCAAGGTGTACGGAACGGTAAAAGCCCATTTTTGAAATTTTTCTTGATCGCCCGCATTTCCGGTAACATATTTTTCGTTGATTCCCACTGTTCTCATGGCCCTCCATTTATAATGGTCGCCATTTATCCAAACCTGCGTTAAATTTGAAAAAATGGTGTCCTGAGCTATATCGCCGGGTGATAAATGATTATGATAATCTATAATCGGCATGTTTTTGGCATACTCATGATACAGTTCTACTGCATATTTATTCTCTAAAAGAAAGTCCGTTCCTAAAAATTCTGTCATATTCTTTTTTATGTAAATGGTCTTCTGGATTAGCGATTGGGCCAAATGGTTTATTGATTATTGATAAAGCCTTGGAGGTCATTGGCCGTTTTCGGATATTTTTAATGGGCTATCATCACATTTTAAATCTCCCACAATATACTGCATACCGTCCAAATAAAATTGAAGTAGTTCCGGATTTTCCAAACTTTGCGCGTTATGCCCGGGAGCACTGTAAAATACCCTTCCCTTCCCATGTTTTTTAATCCAAGAGATATAGTTTGAACTATTCTTCGGTTCTTTTTGTAATCCTTCCAATTTATTTGTCTCTATGTAAAGTAGCGGTCTAAAATTGTAATCGTTATACGCATTTTTAAAAAAGTAAGGCTCGTCTACATGAATAAATCCATCTTTTTTAAATGCCTGTACCATTGGATGGGTAGAATCTACCTCTTTTACATGCATTTTTTGTTGTTTGGGATGGTAGTCAAAGCTGCCTCCTGTCATTTTGCTAAATTCCAGGGAATTGTTTTGTACCGTAATACCTCCATGTAATAGCATTAATCCACCTCCCTTTGAAACATACATCATTAAATTTTGTTCATATTCCCGGGCTAATTGAGCAATCCTTTCTTTGCTCAGGGTAGAGTTTTGGTGCAATAAATCTGCAAATAGATTTCTGTCCGGATTTGCAGGACAGGTGTTGTTCAGAATTATGCCATCATATTTTTTAAGATTGTTTTTTTGAAAATTTTGAATGTCATAGCCTATATGCACTTCAAAAGCACCTGATTTTTTACCTAAGATTTTAAGCATGACATTATTATGGGGAATGCTCCAATGTTCATATCCCGTAGCCTTGGAAAAAACCAATATTCTCTTTTTTTTCGTATTTTTTACCCTAGGGGACGAAGGGGCCAATTCCGTTATCCGTGAGTGCCAATTTTCCGAAACTTCAAATGATTTTGGTATCTGTGACCACAGATTGTAGCTTGCCAAAGAAGCCCCAATAAACACCATTATCTTTTTTATTTTATTTTCCACGGATCCTCTATAAAATAATTTTAGGGATGGGTCGTAAATTACTATAATTTCTGCAATTAATGTATATCCGTTAACGGGTATAAACTTTGTTTTTTTTGTAAAAAAGTTTAAAATATAACATAGGGGTATTTTATATATTTAACTAAAAACTATTTGCAGTATCTTGCCAATGGTAAACTTTTGGAACGGGAAATAGGCTATATCAATATAGTTTATTGCCAATATAAAAGTCCAAGATAAGGTCAAAAAATAAAATTGAATGAAAGATTTATTTTCCATAAAGGATAAAATATATGTACTTTCCGGAGGGACCGGAACTTTAGGTGGTTCCATTGCCGAATATTTGGTGCGGGAAGGTGCAAGAGTTATATTGTTGGGGCGTTCCCAAAGTAAATTACTGACCAAGAAAGAAGCATTGAATACAATCGTTTCCGATAGTACGTTCTCTTTTGAGGTGGATGTATTGAACGAAGAAGCCCTTATAGAGGTAAAGAAAGAAATAGCTTCTGATTTTGGCAGGTTGGACGGATTGATAAATTTGGCAGGAGGCAATATTCCCGGAGCTACGTTAACATCGGAACAGAGTATATATGATATTGCCATTTCAGATACGAGAAAAGTTTTGGATATCAATCTTTTAGGGACCGTAACCCCGACCATTGTTCTGAGTGGAATCATGGCGGAACAAGGTTTTGGGTCTATCATAAACATATCTTCTATGGCTTCCAAACAGGCAATTTCCCGTGTTTTGGGTTATTCTATGGCCAAGGCGGGCGTAGATACGTTTACGCAATGGATGGCCAATGAAATGGCCTCTAAATTTACGGACAAGATTAGGGTAAACGCTATCGCGCCTGGCTTTTTTATAGGAAATCAAAATAGAAGATTATTGACCAATGAGGATGGTTCATATACGGATAGAGGTAATAAAATAATAGATAACACGCCAATGGCTAGATTTGGGGATGCTTCTGAACTTAATGGTGCGGTACATTACTTATTGAGTGATGCCTCCAGTTTTGTGACCGGAAGTATTTTTGATGTAGATGGTGGATTCAGTTCTTTTTCAGGAGTATAAAATGGAGTATTTAAAGAAAACATTTCGTTGGTTCGGACCAGAATTTGGGGTAACCTTAAATGACGTTCGTCAACTGGGAGTAGAAGGTATTGTGGCGGCATGTCAAGATGTGCCTTTAGGGGAAATATGGTCCGTAGAGGCCATTGTCTCGCTTAAAAATGAAATAGAGGTACATGACATGGAGTGGTCCGTAGTGGAGAGTGTCAACGTTCATACCGCTATAAAATATGGTCTTCCCGAGCGGGACAGATATATTGCCAATTATATTCAAACCCTTAGAAATCTGGCCCAAAACGATATTCGTGTAGTATGCTATAATTTTATGCAACTCATCGATTGGACTCGTACCGATCTGGACCATAAATTGCCCAATGGTGCTTCGGCTTTATTATATGATCCTATTGCCGCTGCGGCCTTTGATCTGTATATTTTGAAAAGGGAAGGGGCGGAACGTACGTATGATGCGGCAACTTTGAAAAAAACCAGGATTTATTTTGAAGGTTTGGATGCTGTCGGGCGAAAAAACCTAGAAGAGGCTATTCTTGCAGGAATGCCGGGTTCCAGAAAATTGATCGCTCTGGACGAATTTAAAAAAAATCATGCAACTGTACTTCAGATAAGCAAAGCGCAATTACAGGAAAACTTGGCCTATTTTTTAAAGGCCATTATCCCGGAAGCAGAAAAATTAGGTGTTAAAATGGCCATTCACCCAGATGACCCGCCATTTTCTGTCTTTGGTGTGCCACGTATCGCATCAAATTATGAAGAACTCAAATTTATTTTGGATGCTTGCCCGTCACCGAGCAATGGCCTAACTTTTTGTTCAGGTTCTTTGGGAGCGTCCGGTGGTAATGATCTGGTCAAGATTATTGAGGATTTCGGGGACAAAGTTCATTTTATCCACCTTAGAAATGTGGCGAGACAAGATGATGGCAGTTTTTATGAAGCAGAACATTTAAATGGTTCCGTACCCATTGAAAAAGTAATGCGCGCGATCGTTCTGGAGCAAAAAAAGAGAAAAGAAAATACCTCTGGCATTATACGGATTCCCATGCGCCCTGATCATGGCCATGTTTTGTTGGACGATATGAAAAGGCAAGACGATTTTTATTGTGGTTATTCGTTGGTGGGAAGGGCAATGGGATTGATGCAGTTGTCCGGATTGGAAAAAGGTATCCGGGAAGGGCTTAATATTTAATTGTAAAGAATGGATCGTTTTAGATTATCGAACATTTTGAGGTTTAGGTTGGTGTATTCCTTTGCTGTGATGGTAACGGGCTTATTTATGTTAAGTTCTTGTTCTGAAATCCAGGATAGGAAAGTGCTTTATTTTGCGCATACTTTGCCTACGTCCCATCCGGTGCATAAAGGGATTTTGGCCATGAAAGAGTCCGCGGAAAAAAAATCCGATGGAAAACTACAGATTAAGATATTTCCGGATGGCCAATTGGGAAATGAACGTGAAGTACTGGAATTATTACAGATCGGCAGTATTGCAATGACCAAGGTAAGTGCGGCATCCATGTCCAATTTTGCACCGGAATATAAAGTTACCGGTATTCCCTATTTATTTCGCGATAGGGAACATTTGTTCAATGTTTTGGAAGGAGAGGTAGGAAAGGAATTGTTGGAGAGCGGTTCGGAGTATTTGTTACGCGGACTTTGTTTTTATGATGCCGGTGCCCGTAGTTTTTATGCCAAGAAAAAACCTGTAAATACACCGTCCGATCTGGATGGAATGAAAATCAGGACCAT
The DNA here is from genome assembly GCF_047345125.1 of Maribacter spongiae. Classification (NCBI taxonomy): domain Bacteria; kingdom Pseudomonadati; phylum Bacteroidota; class Flavobacteriia; order Flavobacteriales; family Flavobacteriaceae; genus Maribacter; species Maribacter spongiae. The sequence continues at coordinate 5,700 of NZ_JBLFEQ010000007.1, forward strand.
GAACGATCAAATGTCCGTGGACATGGTCAATACACTTGGAGGGTCTGCAACACCTATGGCCTATGGCGAATTGTACACGGCCCTGCAGCAGAACGTTGTGGACGGTGCGGAAAATAACATCCCTTCTTTTGTTACCTCCAACCATTATGAGGTGTGTAAGTATTATACGTTCGATGAGCATACCATGGTGCCGGACGTGGTCGTGGTGGGTACCACATTTTGGAATCAGTTGAATGATCAAGAAAAACAGTGGCTTCAGGAAGCGGCAGATGAAAGTGTGGCCAAGCAAAAAGTATATTGGGAAGATACGGTAAAGGAGAATATGGAGGTATTAAAAAAAGCGAACGTTCAGTTTTTCTATCCGGATAAAACCCAATTCTCCTCAAAATCGACTCCTGTTTTGGAAAAAATGATGCAAGAGCCGGAAATGAAAAAAGTGATCGAAAAAATACAGGCCAACTAATGCAAAAGACGTATAACATCCTCATTAAAACCATTGAAACATTTTTGATCATTATTTTTGGGTTGCTCGTAATCGATGTGGTCTGGCAGGTAATATCTCGGTATATAGTAGGACAATCAAGTTCCTTTACCGAGGAATTTGCCCGTTTTTCATTGATTTGGCTGACCGTTCTGGGAGCGGCCTATATCAACGGACAAAAAGAAGGGCACCTTTCCATGGATTTCTTATTATCAAAATTACCCGAGAAGAAAAAACAGGGAAGGCAAAAGGTCATTCAAGTGCTTATGGCGATTTTTGCTTTTGTAGTAATGGTCATAGGCGGGGGCAATTTGGTGTATACTACGCTAAAATTAGGACAAACATCTTCGGCCCTTCACCTGCCCTTGGGGTACGTGTATGCCATTGTTCCGGTATGCGGGGTGGTCATTATGTTCTTTTCCCTATACAATATCAAGAAACTAAATTTTAAATAGATGAGCATAGAATTAATAAGTGTTTTGGTGCTTTTTATAAGTTTTATAGGGCTTTTGGTCTATGGGGTCCCGGTAGCCTATTCCATCGGTATTTCCACAACACTTGTATTGATCGTCAACATTGCTTTTTTGCCATCGGTTACCACGGCTAGTCAACGGATGACCACAGGAATAGACAATTTTGCACTTTTGGCGATTCCCTTTTTTATTTTGGCCGGAGAACTTATGAACAGGGGAGGTGTCGCAAGGCGATTGATAGACTTTGCCAAGTCCCTTGTTGGCAGTTTGCCCGGCGGATTGGCTTATGTAAATATCATATCGGCCATGCTTTTCGGGGCGATTTCGGGTTCCGCCATTGCAGCGGCTTCCGCCATTGGGAGTACGTTGACGGACAAAATGGAAAAAGAAGGCTATCCACGGGAATTCAGTGCAGCCGTTAACATCAGCTCCTCAACGACCGGTCTTTTGATACCCCCCAGTAACGTTTTGATAATTTTTGCCTTGGCCAGCGGAGGAACGGCATCCGTGGCCGCTTTGTTCATTGCCGGTTATATTCCGGGAATCTTGGTAGGGTTGGCCATTATGTTGATGGTCTATATTTATGCTAAGCGAAAGGGATTGCCCAAAGCGGACAGGGTAGGTTTTAGACAGTTGTTCCGTGATTTTAAAAATGCTTTTTTAAGCCTTACCCTTTTAGTAATCGTTATAGGCGGTATTGTAGCGGGGATTTTTACGGCCACGGAAGCAGCGGCCATTGCCGTGGTCTATGCCATGCTTTTGGGTTTTTTTAATAAGGAACTACGGTTCGGGGATTTTAAGCCTATCTTATTAAAGAGTGCAAAAACTACCGCTATTGTTATGTTTTTGATAGCCACTTCCATGGCTATGTCCTGGTTGTTTTCTTTTGAGGGGATTCCCCAAATGTTAACAGGGTTATTGGTAGATTCCGTAAACAATCCTATCCTTGTTTTTTTGATCATTAATTTGATTCTTCTTATTGTAGGTACGTTTATGGACATGACCCCGGCCGTTTTGATTTTCACACCTATATTTTTGCCGGTGGCCATGACCTTGGGGATGCATCCCGTTCAGTTTGGGATGGTCATTGTGCTGAACCTTTGTATTGGAATCTGCACCCCTCCCGTAGGTACCTTACTGTTTGTGGGGAGCGGCGTGGCCAGGGTTCCGGTCACCAAGGTAATCAGACCTTTATTGCCTCTATTGGCCGCTATGACGGCGATTCTATTCTTGATTACCTATTTTTCCGGGATTTCCCTATGGTTGCCTCGTTTTTTTGGATTGATTGATTAGTGTTGGGTTTTAGCTTTGTTCCACATGTTTATCATGAAGTTCTTTGAAATTGAAGATGGGGCAGTTGGGAGGTCAAGACGTTATAATATCCCGATATTCCAAAAAGAAAGTTTCAAAACAAATCATGGTTTCATTTAAAAATACCATAGTTTCCCGCCATGTATTTTTGTCATGGATGGAAACTCCTGATTTTTCTAGGTAAATTCTAGAAATTCCTTTTTGATTTTCCAACAAGTAATCCTCTTCAAAAATAGCTTCGGGAAAATATTCATCCGTTAATATCGATTTTAGGGAACTCAATTTTTCCCAAAGAAAAATACGCCGTTCCAGATTACCATCCGCATCTAAGGAAACCATTGCCTTTTTTACATCAAAATGAAACTTAAAAGAAAGGCCCTTTACCTTGGTCTTGTACAAAATCCATTTTTTGGGATAGGATTTTCCAAAAGCGATCCAAAATTCCTCCCGAAGTTTACGTGATTCCTCTTTGTTGAACATCTACAAAAAATAAGCAATAACGATACCTGCTACGATTACGATCAACTTTCTAAGGTTGAACTTATGCCCCTCGGAACTCTCGAACAATATAATGGTCGAAATATGAAAAAACACACCGATAACGAGGGCATTGAGTATAGATGAATATTGGAGGAGCAAATCAACATTATCCGCTAAATATGTCCCTAAAGGTGTCATCATTGAAAATACCAACATAAAGAAAATAGCGTTCTGTAACTTTAGTTTGGAACCGATCAAAAATATACTGAGTATAATGGCAATGGGAACTTTATGGATTAAAATGCCGTAAATAATGGTATCGTTATTAACAATGGGCAACCCTTCCAAAAGGGAGTGGATACAGATACTTATAAATAGCAGCCATGGGAAATTGGCATTTTCAACTGAAAAATGGACGTGGCCATGCTCTGCTCCTTTAGAGAAAAATTCTAAAAATATTTGAAACAGGATGCCGAACATTATAAATACACCAATGTGTCTGGAGTTGGTATTTTCATAAATTTCCGGGAGCAATTCAAAAATGGTAAGGGCCAATAAAAAGGCACCGCTAAAAGCCAAAAAGAGTTTATAATATTCTTTTGCTTGAGGTCTTACCAAATACACAAAAATAAAACTCAGCACTACTGCCAGAATGGGTAAAATGTAGATCATCTTTAGGTGGGTACGGTAAATTGTCCAATATTAATAAAAGGGCAAAGGGTGCGTCAAAATTAGTTTATTTTTGCGGTATTATAATGGAATATGATGAGTAAAAATTTCAAAATGTTGGCCAAGACACTTTTTGGTTTCGAGGAGATTTTAGCCAAGGAATTAAGAGGTCTGGGAGCGGGAAATGTTACTCAGGGTACACGGCATGTCTCTTTTGAAGGGGACACGGGTTTTATGTACAAGGCCAATCTTTGTCTTAGGACCGCCATAAAGATCATTAAGCCTATTCAATCTTTTTCTGTAGGGAACGAAATGGACCTGTACCGAAAGATATACCAGATGGATTGGTCCCGATATTTGTCCCCGGACCATACCTTTGCCATAGATGCTACGGTGCATTCGGATGACTTTACACATTCATTGTACGTTTCCCAGAAGACAAAAGATGCCATTGCGGATAAGTTCAGGGATATGAACGGCCGTAGGCCGAGTGTGGATGTTAAGAATCCGGATTTACGAATTAATGTCCATATCCATAAGAATAATTGTAATGTATCCCTGGATAGTTCGGGTAGTTCACTGCACCATAGGGGGTACAGGATTTCGACCAATATTGCACCTATAAACGAGGTATTGGCAGCCGGACTTTTATTGTTGAGCGGATGGGACGGACAGTGCGATTTTCTCGACCCCATGTGCGGGAGCGGGACCATGCTTACGGAAGCGGCCATGATTGCCTGCAATATCCCCGCTAATATTAACCGGAAAGGTTTTGCTTTTGAGAAATGGCCCGATTTTGATGATGTATTGTACGGGAAAATAATGGATGCCTGTTTAAAGAGGACACGGGAGTTCCATTACAATATTATAGGATATGACAAGGCACCTTCCGCTGTACGCAAGGCCCGGGAAAATATTGAAAACGCCAACCTTTCGGAGTATATCACCATCGAAAGAAATAATTTTTTTAAAACCATAAAACAATCGGAAGGCCCATTGCATATGGTCTTTAACCCGCCATATGGTGAAAGGCTGAACCGTGCGGATATTGATTCAAGTTTTAATGTTGAATCGTTTTATAACGATATAGGGAATACCTTAAAACAAGGATACCCGGGGACCAACGCCTGGTTTATAACCTCTAATTTGAATGCCTTGAAATTTGTGGGGCTCCGGCCTTCACGGAAAATTAAAGTCTTTAATAGCCACTTGGAATCCCGGTTGGTGAAATACGAAATGTACGAGGGCAGCAAAAAGGCAAAGTTTCAAAAACAATGAGATGGATATGTCGCTAAAAAAGAGGTAAAAGAACTTTAACAAATTATTGCCCTTCTCCTGTTTCCGCTATTTTTTTCTTCGTCTTATTTTTTTTCTTGTAAAAGGGTAAAAAATACGAAATGGAATAGTTGTAGCCTACACCGAATTTACTACCGTCCGTAACCTTGTTAAAGCCCGGTATCCAAAGATCGGGAAAACGTGTGTCGCTTGTATCCGTAAACAAAAAACCTAACCGAACACTGGCCCCTAGAAAAATATTGGCAAAAAGTTCCACCTTGGTTCCAAATACTGCTTCTATCCAAGCTGCGCTTCTCCCCGAAAATTCTTCCGAGACGTCCGAACCTGGGGCAAAACCATCGGGATTCCAATAGCGGTTGGAGTCAAAATACTGATAATTGTTCAAGGTATGGCTAAAGGTACTGTACGCCAAACGACCCCCTATAAAAATCGAGTTTTGTTCTCCATACCAGTTGGCATAGGTATTATTGTCAACACCGATCTTAATATAACTTCCCGAAGTGGTAAAGTTAAGCAGATCTTCCTGTTTTGTTTTTTCTTCATTACCCAGTTCCCCGGCGATGTATAATGTTTGGGTAAGCCTATAGTCCGCTACAATTTCAACCCCCGTATAATCATCGTCCAAAAAACCGAGAATAGGCCTGCTCAGATCGATTCCTGCCCTTAGACCATAGGATTGTTTATAAACAACGGTATCCTTGGGCCGTGTATCAATGGGTTTGTCTTGTCCATAGCTATAGCCACCGATCAGACTCAAAAAGAGAAGTAGACTAATGAAATATCTTAACATGGGTAGAATCTGAATTAATGACCTGTGATTGAACGACCGTTATGTCCTGTATCCAAGAATCCGTGTCCGTGGTCTGTAGAGATGCGCTTAAATTCTCATAATTGACAATAAACCCACAAGCCCTGGATTTAAAATCCTCCAGTCTATCATAGGAAATATTAATGGTGTCTATGTTGCCCGTTTCCACACCATTTTCATCTGAATCGGAATCCCGTATCAACAAAAAACTAGTGATATCTTCTGTGGTTTTTAGAGGGATACTAATGGTATTCAAATTGGTACGGTCCATTACGGTATTTACAGTGACCGTTTGTCCAAGGCCAACTACCCGTAGGCTATTTACGTTTTTGGTATCCGTACTATTGGCATTATCAAAAAATTCTATGACCAATAAAGGTGTATTGGCATCTACGCAGATATCATCCTTTTCGCAGGATGAAACCGCAACAATGGCCAAAAAAAATATGATGATCAAACGTATCTTAGGCATGCTATGGTTTCTTGGTTAAAAGTACAACATTTTCCACATGGTGCGTTTGGGGAAACATATCTACGGGCTGTACTTTTTTTATGTGGTAAGCCTCCTTCATTAATTCCAGATCCCTTGCCTGTGTTGCACTATTGCAACTCACATAGACCACTTTTTGGGGGGCGATATCCAGTATTTGTTGTACTACGGCCTTATGCATCCCATCACGTGGCGGATCGGTAATAATAACATCCGGAGTACCGTTTTCCGCAATAAATTCCTCATTGAAAACGTTTTTCATATCACCTACAAAAAAATCCACGTTGGGGATATTGTTCCTGTCGGCATTGGCCTTTGCATCCAATATAGCTTCCGGTACGGATTCTATCCCAATAACTTTTTTAGCTTTTTTGGAAATGAATTGGGCTATGGTCCCTGTGCCCGTATAGAGGTCATATACCAACTCTTGCCCTGTGAGGCCCGCAAGGTCTCGGGTTATTTTATACAATTCATAGGCCTGTTCGGAATTGGTCTGGTAAAATGACTTTGCGTTTATCTTGAATTGCAGCCCTTCCATTTTTTCAAAAATATGATCACGACCGTTATAACAGATAACGTTCTGATCATAAATGGTATCGTTCTGTTTTTGATTGACTACGTACAAGAGCGATGTAATTTCCGGAAAGGTCACTTTTAAATAATCCAATAAAAGGTTTCGTTTTTCCGGTTCATCTTCAAAGCATTGGATCAAGACCATTAGCTCTCCAATGGACGAAGTGCGGATCATTAAGGTCCGTAGCATTCCCTTATGATGCCTGGGATTATAAAAGGATATGCCATTTTTAACGGCAAACTGTTTTACCGCTAACCGAATGGTATTGGAAGGGTCTTGCTGTAAGTGGCATTTTTTAATATCCAGGATTTTGTCCCACATGCCCGGTATATGAAAACCCAGCGCATTTTTGTCCTCGATGGTCTCCTCGGAATTTATCTCCTCCAAGGTCAGCCATCGGCTGTCCGAGAAGGAGAATTCCATTTTATTCCGATAGAAATATTGTTTTTTGGAGCCTAAGATCGGGGAAATTTCGGGCAGTTCTAAATGGCCTATTCGCCTTAAATTGTTTTCAACTTCCTTCTGCTTATAAAAAAGTTGATGCTCATAGCCCATATCCTGCCACTTGCATCCGCCACAAGTACCAAAATGCTCACATACGGGTTGTACTCTTTTATCGGATAGGTGATGAAATTTAGTAGCTATTCCCTCAAAGTAGGCCTTTCTTTTTTTAGTGGTCCGTACATCTACCACGTCTCCTGGAACGGTATTCGTTAAAAAAATTACCCGTCCGTCCGGGGCTTTTCCAACAGTTTTGCCTTTTGCGCCCGCATCCACAACTTCAACATTCTCAAAGACCTGTCTCCTGTTCTTTTTTCGCATTGGGCAAAAATAGGAATTGGATTGTATTTATTCCGTTAACTTTAAAATGAATAACAATATTTTAAGGAAAATATGAACCTTTTCAAAATTTCGCTGTCCTTAAACTAGAAATGTATTGAATAATAGATTTTATTATGAAAGCGACTATAACATCAATAGAATTAAAGACCCCATTTAAATTTTTCCGGCTCTCCTCTTCGGCATGGAAAATAACGAAGCAACTGAAATCTATGGGCTATATAGATTATAAGAAAAAAGGCTTTTGGACAAAACACTATACGATGACATTATGGCGATCGGAAGATGAAATGAAGAAATTTGCCTTGAGCGGACCCCATAAAGAAGCAATACGCAACAGTCGATTAATTGCCAAAGAGATAAGGACCATTACTGTTGATGCGGATAAATTGCCATCATGGTCTATTGCCAAACAACTATTGTTCCGAGGAAAGGTGATTTATTTTAAATGAGACCATTGTCAACAAGGGCGTAATGAACGACTCAAGAAAAATATTTGATGGGCTATTGGTACTTCAATATCGTTCGGGGGATGAAAAAGCTTTGGAGTTATTGGTAAAGCGGTATCATAAGAAACTATGTGGGCGCTCTCATTGGTATGTCAAAGATATGGACATATCCCAGGATATTGTACAAGACTGTTGGCGTATTATCATGCATAAAATCAATGATTTAAAGGATGAAAACGCATTTGAAAGCTGGGCCATGAGAATCGTGACCCGAAAGTCGTTGAATTTTTTAAAAAGAGAGCAAAGGCAAAGGGAAAAACTTAAATCCTATGGATCCATGCCACGGGAAGAAGAAGTTTATGATGAAAAGACGAGTGAGATACAGAAACTTAATAGTGCGTTAAAAAGCCTGCCCCATAATCAACAAGAGGTATTGCAATTATTTTATAAAGAGGAGTATTCATTAAACGAGATCAGTGAGATTTTACAAGTATCCGTGGGGACAATAAAATCGAGATTGTTCCACGCACGGGAAAAATTAAAAACAATTCTTAAAAATTAATCGTATGAAAAAGGATAGGGAAAAAATCGATCAGCTTATTAAAGAAACGTTGACCAAGGAAGAGGCAAAATTTTATGAGGGTTTGGAAGAGCCGAGCCTGTTTGGAAAATTGAACGAAGTGCATAGCGGTAAACTAGGATGGCTTGCCATTGTAATGAACATAGTGCATTTGGTGTTCTTTGTGTTATTTATCTATTGTATTTATAATTTTTTTAATACGGAGGCCACTAAAGAATTGATCCAATGGGCGGCCGGAGGGTTTTTATGTATGATCGTTATGGGAATGCTTAAACTTTATATATGGATGCAAATAGATAAGAACGATATTTTGAGGGCAATAAAACGATTGGAACTTCAAGTGTCCGCATTATCATATAAAACCGATATATAGAACCATTGTTGAAGGATTTGATAAATGAACGGAATATTTAGTAATTTAGCAGCTCTACAAAGGATGATTTCTCTCCTACGCTGAATTTTCGTCCCGATAACCATCGGGATTTCGAAAGGAAAAAGGTATAGAAGGAATTACTGAAGTTTTATTTAAAAGTAATTTTTATCATGTCAGTTTTAGAAAAAATGACCACGAAAGATGCCATTGCATTGGAAGACCAGTATGGTGCTCACAACTATCACCCCCTGCCCGTGGTTTTGAGCAGGGGCGAAGGGGTTTTTGTATGGGATGCGGAAGGAAAAAAGTATTATGATTTTTTATCCGCTTATTCGGCCGTGAATCAAGGACATTGCCATCCTAAAATTGTTGGGGCAATGGTAAATCAGGCGCAAACCTTGACACTTACTTCAAGAGCATTTTATAATGATGTTCTGGGTACGTTTGAAAAGTACGCAACGGAAACGTTTAAGTTTGACAAGCTCCTGCCTATGAATACTGGTGCGGAAGCTGTTGAAACGGCCTTGAAGCTATGTAGAAAATGGGCCTATGAGAAGAAAGGGATCCCTGAGAACGAAGCAAAGATAATTGTTTGCGAAAACAATTTTCACGGGCGTACCACAACAATAATTTCGTTTTCCAATGATCCCGTGGCCCGCAAACATTTTGGGCCGTTTACCGAAGGTTTTATAAAAATCGAATACGATAACTTACGGGCCTTGGAAAACGCTTTGGAGCATAATACTGATGTAGCAGGTTTTTTGGTAGAACCTATTCAAGGGGAAGCAGGGGTTTATGTTCCATCCGAAGGGTATCTGAAAAAAGCCAGGGAACTGTGTGAAAAACACAATGTACTGTTCATTGCCGATGAGGTACAGACCGGAATTGCCAGAACGGGAAGGTTATTGGCCACTTGTGGAAATTGTTCCTGTACCGATAAGCATTGCAGTGGAACACCTGAGGTTAAACCGGATATCCTAATTTTGGGGAAGGCGTTATCGGGAGGTGCTTATCCCGTTTCCGCTGTTTTGGCCAATGACGATATCATGGAAGTCATTAAACCGGGCAACCATGGCAGTACCTTTGGTGGCAACCCCATAGCTGCCGCCGTTGGGATAGCTGCTTTAGATGTGGTCAAGGATGAGGAACTGGCGAATAATGCTTATGAGCTTGGTGAACTTTTCCGTTCTGAACTGAACAAGTTCATACCCCGAACACCCTTGGTAAATGCGGTTAGGGGAAAAGGGCTTTTAAATGCTATTTTGATTAATGATACGGAAGACAGTTCCACGGCCTGGGACATTTGTATGGCATTAAAGGAAAATGGATTGCTGGCGAAACCAACGCATGGCAATATTATCAGGTTTGCCCCACCACTGATCATGACAAAAGATCAACTATTGGATTGCATTGCTATTATTATAAGAACGTTGCAAGAATTTAAATAAGACACAATACGTTCAAATAAAAAAGCCCCGTTTCAACAATTTGAAACGGGGCTTTTTAAATGGAATTCACTAATGGGCAGCCCCATATAGAAGGGCACCAATGGCTCCAAAATAGATAATGCCCAGAATTAAATAAACCAAGGCTACCCCTAAACCGATATAGGATAATACACGACCCGTTTTTACATTTTCGTACCCTGTATAGCTATCTCGGTTCGCTTCATACAGTTTTTCTGCCTTTTTTGCATTGCTCAGACCAATAAAGCTAAAAATAGCTCCAAAAGGGCCACAGCAAAAAAAGGTCAATACAATAGATAATATCCCAAAAGTGAGGGCATTGCTTGCGCCCGGTAGTTGTTGCATACTTTCTTGAACTTGAGTTGTTTATTGTCCGTATTGTTCCATTATTTCTTTTACTTGCTCTGTATAAGCATCCAATCCACCTAAGGACATGATGGAATAAACGGACCAAAGCAGACTTATAGCCCCTAGGGCAAGACCTATTATAGCTATGATCTTAGCCGTTTTTAATGTACTAAAATTTGAATACCCCTCCGGATTTTCGCTATACAGTTTAGTGTCCTTGTTCACCAAAAATAATGCTATTCCAGAGAGCAATATTCCTCCGATACCTGCACTAAAACAGCAGCAGATAAAAGAAATAATGCCAAGTACTATAGCAATGGTTACGTTTGGTAATTTTTGTTGTTCCATAATAAAGGGTTTAGTTAGATGAATTTTAAAATATAATTGATCAAGATCATACCTACGGTACCGATCATTAGGACCGTGGTAATCTTATTGGAAAATTTAAAGGAATAAAACCTGTCCAGGACCAGGAACCCAAAAAGCAATAACATGGGATAAATGGCCGGATACATCCCAAAGGCCGCTAAAAATTCACCTTTGGCCAAATAGACCAAAGATCTTTGGATACCGCAACCTGGGCAATCAAAACCGAACAACTTCTTGGTAAAGCACGGAAGCATGTAATTTTCTAGACCCAATAAAAAAGCCAAAGCCGTAGTACGCATAATTGCCTTATAGGATGAAATGGAAAATTACTATTATTTTTGTGTAATCAAAATAAAATCATGGCTGTTTTTAAAATAGGGGATAAGGTAGAGGCCATAGATGATGTTATTCGTGGTATTATCACGGCTATGGAAGGCAAAAACATTACTGTTTTAAGTGACGATGGTTTTCCGTTAACTTTTGAAAAAGAGGAATTGGTCAAAATAGAACAAGCTATTTCAGTAAGTAATTATGAAGTCGCTCAGATTAAAAAAGAGAAAGAAGGACCTAAGAGGCGAAAAATTGTCCACCTAAGACCAAAACAAAGAAATTTGCCAAAAATGGAGGTCGATCTCCATATTGGTCAGTTGGTAAAAAAACCAGGAACACTAAGTAATTATGATATGCTCGACCTTCAAATGGAAACTGCAAAAAGGCAACTGGAATTTGCCATATCCAAGCGTATTCAAAAGGTAGTGTTCATACATGGAGTAGGGGAAGGTATATTGAAAGAGGAGCTAAAATATCTTTTTAAAAAATATGATAATCTAAAATATTATGATGCCGATTATCAAAAATATGGAATGGGAGCAACGGAAGTCTATATCTTTCAGACCCCCTAAAATCGGACGGTTTAGAGTTTGGTGGTTACTTTTCCGAACTCGTTGATCTGTAAATTGGTGATCCTACTACCATCTTCCATAACAAATGAGATGCCACTTAACCGGATCGTGTGTTCAAAGGTCTCTGCATCTACGGCAACGGTATTCACAAGGACCGTACCTGCCTGAGCTTCTATTTCTTCAGTTACCACAGGTTCTATCGGCGGCACGGCATCACAAAAATAGGCTGTAGACACATTATCGGAGAAAATACGGTACGTGACTCTTGTATTTCCGGGGACTGCACTTTCCAATTCCGTTTCGGTCACTTCATTTTTAATAAGTCCATCGGCCAATTCTATGATCAATGCCTCGTCATCGTTGATCTTAAAAACAACATTGGTTCCCGTTACGTTGATCGTACCACAATTTTGAACGGTGGTAATACTGTCAAAATTTATGGTCTCTATCTCAAGGTCCCCATCATTGCATGAAATAAGAACCGTACTAAGTATTAAAAAGAAGTATTTCCCCATGCTCCAAATTTAAATTAAATAATGGATATGCGACCAATGGACAAAAACCATTTATGTGTAAATTAACTTTATTTGGATTATTTTTAGAGATTATAAATTTCAGGTCGTTTTACAATGAAAAAGGTGTATTTGGATAATGCCGCTACAACGCAGGTCAGAGCCGAGGTCATAACCAAAATGCAGGATGCTTTATCCAATACCTATGGAAACCCGTCCTCTACACATAGTTTTGGAAGGACATCAAAAACCGCCATAGAAGGTGCAAGGAAGACTATAGCAAAGTATTTGAACGCGCATCCGTCAGAAATAATATTTACTTCGGGAGGTACCGAAGCGGATAATATGGTTTTAAGATGTGCGGCAAGGGATTTAGGTGTGGGTACCCTAATCACCTCAAAAGTAGAGCACCATGCGGTTTTGCATACGGTAGAAGAGCTTCATGGGAGTGGGCAAATAGCTTTGGAATTTGTTGATCTGGATGCTTATGGCAATCCAAATTTGGAACATTTGGAGGCTTTGCTCCAAAAGGACGATTCCAAAAAAATGGTGAGTCTAATGCACGTCAATAATGAAATTGGAAACAAAATAGATATACAGGCTATCTGTGAACTGGTTAAAAAATATGATGCGCTTTTTCATTCCGATGCGGTACAGTCCATTGGACATTTTGCCTGGGACGTTCAAGACATGCCTGTTGATTTTCTGGCGGCATCGGCGCATAAGTTCCACGGCCCAAAAGGAATAGGGTTTGCCTATATCCGAAAGAATTCCGGTTTGGGAAGTATGATTTCGGGAGGTTCACAGGAACGAGGATATAGGGCGGGTACCGAATCATTTCATAACATTGTCGGTTTGGAAGAAGCATTCGTTTTGGCATATGAGCATTTAGGGTCGGAAAAGGAATATATCTCGGGATTAAAACAATATTTCATAGACCGGATAATGGCGGAAATCCCCAAAATCAAATTTAACGGTCATTCTGGGGATCTGGAAAAAAGCACTTATACCTTGGTCAATGTATGTTTACCGGTAAAACCGGAAAAGGCACTCATGTTATTGTTTCATCTGGATATTAAGGGAATCGCCTGTTCCGAAGGGAGTGCCTGTCAATCCGGAAGTAATGAGGGGTCCCACGTACTCTCCGAGATATTGTCTGAAGAGGATCTGAAAAATCCTTCGTTACGTTTCTCTTTCTCAAAATACAATACAAAAGAAGAAATAGACTATACGATTAGCGTATTAAAGGAATTTACGTTGCAATAACTATTTGTTTTTTCGATCTCTCTTGCGTTCGCGCTCGTAGGGGAATTTACGAATGGCCAGTTTCATCATTTTATCAATGAGGTCGGTGGTATTCTTTCCTGTTTTTTTATTGATTTGCTTTTCGTATTTCCAAAGTAGTTTGCCCGTATCCCCATCACTTATTTTTACACCTATTCTGCCATAATTGGAATCTCCGGAGAAATAATCGGTAAAACTAAATTCCGTGGGCACCCCTTTGGATAATAAAATGTTCAAATCCAGGGTTCCGCTTATGATTCCGTCCACCTGAAGGATCTTACTCAATTGTTTTATGGTATACACATCAATATTTTGATAATCTATCCCTTTCTGTGCCAAAATAGCCTTGGTATCCTTGGTGTTTTGAAATTCAACAGAAAATTTTTTTTTCTTTTTCCTTTTTGAAAAATAAGTTTCCAATGCGTTTTGAACTGCATAGCCTTCTTTTTCCTCAAGGGATTTTACATCTTCATCAAAAGATGATTTTTTTAGCTCCAGATGGGTAAGGAAAGGTAAGATGGCCAATACTTCATGATTTTCGCTGAGCTCATCGAATTTATGGCTTTCATAGATGTTTTTCTGGGCGTTAAGGGCCAGGCCGGAAAAGAGTATGCTAATTATGGTCGTTCTGATCATCTTCAATTTTTAAAGCCGCATTTGCAATCGTAAATTTAAAACCCTGGAGGTCAAAAAATTTGGTACGGCAAATTCGTTCTTACTATCTACATCCCTCACCCAAGTATTTGTTATGGAGTTTTGGTTATTAAAAAGATTAAAAACCTCGAACCCCAGACTCAATGCCTTGAACGAACGCAGCCAGTGATCGCTACCGAATGTTTTGTCCTTGCCTGCAAAAATATAGGAAATTCCTAAATCTGCCCGTTTGTAATCCCTTAATCTATTTTGAAAGATATAAGGATCTGCATAACTGGGAGAACCTCCCGGTACTCCGGTATTATAGACTAGGTTCATGTACATTTTTAAATCTGGAATGGTTGGGACGTAGTCTTGAAAAAGAATCCCCAACTTTAACCGTTGATCGGTAGGCCTTGAAATATAGCCCCTATTATCCCTATTTTCCTCGGTCTTGAGAAAACCAATGCTTATCCAGGATTCCGTGCCGGGAACGAAGGCACCGTGCATTCTTAACTCGGCACCATAGGCATACGCTTTGGCGGTATTGTTGGCTGCATATCGTATGCGAACATCCTCCAAAGTATATGGATTGACCTGTCGCAGGTTCTTATAGTATAATTCGCTTATAAGTGTAAAAGGCCTTTCCCATAGTAAGAAACTATATTCATTGCCTATTACAACGTGAATGGATTTTTGTGCTTTAACATTGGGTCTAACCGTTCCGGTGCTGTCCCTAAGCTCCCTGTAAAAAGGCGGTTGATGATACAGTCCCGCAGAAGCCCTAAAGAGCATATCTTTTTTCCAATTGGGCTTAATGGCAAACTGTGCCCTGGGGCTTACGACCATTTGGGATACTTTTTTTATTGCAGTGCCGCTTACGGTCCAGTAATGTGTACGTATACCTAAATTATAATAGATATCGCCATTATTCCATTGGGTCTGTGTGCCCATTTGCAAAAAACCGGAAAATCTATTGGTCTTTACAAAGTTTGTGGCATTTATACCAGTAAAAGGAACCAGTGGCGCATTAAATGGTTCTTCTGGTTGATTGTTGATAAACTCCGGACGTGGAGGTCTTACGGAAAACCCTGCGGAATCGATAAATTCCGATTCCTGAAGTTGATCCCTGATATCTTCATGGGTGTATTTTACCCCCCATTCGTATATCGTATTGTTTTTTTGATGTATCCCTTTATGTTGAAGATTAAAAATTAAGGCATCCAGATCATTTCTTGTACGGTTGAATTGTGATCCGATTCCTCTGGAATTGATAACATTACCCAATGTTTCACCACCCAAATTGGAATCGATTTCGCCCAATTCATACGATGCTATTACATCCGAATATTCTTCTTCGGTAGTATGGTAAATGGATGAAATAAGTTTTAAGGTCGTATTATCATCCAAGTAGTAATTGCCCTTTAAGGCACCCAGGGCCGTACCATAACGATTATTTTCCCTTCCATCATAAAAAACCAATAAGGCCCTTGGATTATTTATGGTGCCAAAATTGGTCTGCCTGTTCAAGGGCTCGTTCTTGTAATTATTAACGGATAGATTTCCCAAAAAATTTAAATTGAATTTATTGGAAAATCGGTAAGTGATATAACTCTGGACATCTGTAAAAGAAGGATTGAAATTGCTTTGCGTCTGTTGGCTATTGACGAATAAAGCGTTATTCCGATACCGGATTCCCGAAATACTGCTCAGTTTTTTGTTTTTGGATGATGTTTCCAAACTGGCACTGGCCCCTAAAAAACTAAAATCTGCCCGGGCGGAAAAAGTGGTGGGGGTTTTATAGGTGATATCCAAAACAGAGGATAATTTGTCCCCATATTTAGCCTGGAATCCACCGGGTGAAAATTTAACGTCCTGTACCAGATTACTGTTTACAAAACTTAACCCCTCCTGTTGGGCAGAACGTATCAAAAAAGGGCGATACACTTCTATTTCGTTCACATAAATAAGGTTTTCGTCATAATTACCGCCTCTGACCGAATATTGCGTGCTTAATTCATTGTTGGAAGAAACGCCGGGAAGCAACTTCAATATATTTTCGACCCCGGCATTGGCTCCTGGAATCTTTCGAATACTTTCCGGGGAAATGGATCGAATACCATTTACCCGTTTTTCACCGTTCGGGGAAACGGTAACTTCGGCCACCTGAATGGCATCGGTCTTTAATACAGGGTTGAATAGGTACGTTTCATTAGTGGTCAAAATTAAATTTTCCAAAAGAACATCCTTATGTCCCAAATGGGAAAAGACAATACCGGTTTCGGTATCTGCAACAATTTGGAGTACATAAAACCCGTTTTTGTCGGTAGAAGTGCCATATTGCCCAGCACTGATATTTACATCGGATAAAGGTTGTTGTTGTGCATCAAGTACAATTCCCGTAATAACGGCCGTTTGTGCAAGACAATGAAATTGGCACATCAGCGCAAAAAGAAAAATAATTTTACGGATTTTCAAACGCTTTATTTTCTATAAAAAGAGGTTTTAAGAGTACTCTTATTGCCAACATTATCAATAACGGTAACTTCAAGAACACATTGCTTTTTATCTAAAATTCGATCATCAAAATTATAGGTCAATGTTTTCTTTTTAGGTTCGTACTCCATTAAAATCCATTCCCCGTTCAGGGTGGCGGAATAGGTATCTATGCCGCTTAGGTCGTCGGCAATATAAACACTTAAATATTTATAGTTGTTGAGCCATTGCTTTTCCTTAAAGTTCTTGGTGCGTATTTTGGGTGGAACAGTGTCCCTGGCCAGGGTATAGGTCCCGAGATTACGTGTTCTTGTCGTAAAGCTATTCCCTCTTTTGTAGGTATTCGTGTAATTGGGATGTAGATTTTTATCCAATCTGGCGATAAAAAGCTGTTTCTGTGCGGACTTGGAATATCTGGACACATCAAAAGTAATGGTAAAGTTCCGGTGGGCAGGTACCGTATTGTTATGTATTTTAACCGTATCCTCCCCTTTTTTTAGATCGATATAAAAGTTTTCATAAAAGGTGTTTTCCGGAAAATAGACTTTGGCACCCTTTAGATCATAATTATTGGTTTTTTTTGCGATTACATAATCGGTTGTTTTTTTAGAGGCCTTTGGGAGTTTAACAACATCTTTTTTCCCTTCTATCGGAATGGTGACTTCTACTTTGTTTCCTTCCAGGTCTTTAAGGATTAGCCGTGCATTATAACTAAGTCCTTCTTTTACTTCAATCTGACCGTTATTCTCAAGTTTGTTATAAATACTGAGGAAATTCCCCGGAGCCTTAAAGCACTTCTGGATGCGTTTCCTGTACTTCCCCAGATACTCATAATCCACCAAAGTGTTAATGTAGCGGGTCTCCCCAAAGGAGAATTTTTCAAAGTTATATGAGGTATAGGTTTTACCGTTTACGATAAGTTCCACGGCATATATCCCATTTTTATTGGCAGCCATGTCCTGGCGGTCAAAACCTATAAAACCTACCCCTATTTTGCCCGTAGCATTGATCTTATTAGCTAGGTACGTACCGTCCGATTGTCTGGAAAAATTGAGTTGTATTTTTTCCTCGCTCCCGTTCACCTGTGCGGATTTTGATAAAGGATATATAAAGAGTTTTTCCAGGGTAGGGTTTGTAGCATCTGCAACTTCAATTCCGTATAACAGGGGGTTGGTCGGTCTTTCCGAGATACTGCTTCTGATTTCAAAATGCAGGTGGGGACCGGAAGAGCCGCCCGTATTGCCACTGTAGGCAATAATTTCTTTTTTGTTTACCTTGATTTCCCCATAATCCGGGAACACCTCTACCTCATAGGATTTTTTCCGGTATTGGATTTTTTTAATGTATTCCTCAATGGCCGGGGAAAACTTTTGAAGATGCCCATATACAGAAGTGTACCCATTGGGATGGGCTACATAGAGTACTTTTCCATACCCCCAAAGAGAGACTTTTATCCGGGTTACGGTACCATCTCCAATGGCATAGACCGGTAAGCCCTCACGTTGTTGGGTCTTTATGTCGATACCGGAATGAAAATGATTGGAACGCAGTTCCCCAAAGGTGCCCGCCAAAATAATGGGAACATTCAGTGGGGGGGTAAAAGCATCGGTAGGGTAATTTTCTTGGCCGATCAAGGCATATGAAAATAGCAATAAGAATCCAATGACAATTTTATTCATAGCATTTTTTTGATAATGAACCGGTTTAAACTTTTTTTTGACTAAAAAATTGGCCTTTTGCACCCTGGCCTTGTAATTTCTTCCTTCCGTAGTGCTTGCTATCTGCCTGCCGGTAGGCAGGTGCAACTCAGAAATACCTTCGGCAGGGGTGCAAAATCCTTAATTCCTGCCCGTCCGGCAGGTTCGCTATAATCCAAAAAGTTTAAACCAGTTCAGTACGAAAATAGTTAATCAACATCAATTCTTGAAAATAGACGGGATTAAATAAATCAAGGGCCGTAAACCTGCCCGTTTCATGGCTTTTCATAAATACTTGTAAGATTATTTTATAAAACTATTGTCAAGTCGTGTTACGAATGTTAACTTTGTGTAAATCGCATTGATTTTTTTGTATGGGAGAATTGATCCAGATCGTTGATTCCTTAGAAAACAAAGTTAGTAAGTTACTTCATAGACTTGAAGTATTGCAAAAAACGAATAAGGAACTGAAAAATGAATTAACGGATCTAAAGGCCGATCAGGAAAATGCTGACAAAACGGTATCGGAATGGGAGGAAAAATACAATTCGCTCAAACTTGCAAATTCAGTGCTGGGCAGTAATACGAATAAGACAGAAGCTAAGCTTAAAATAAATACATTAATACGGGAGTTGGATCATTGCATTGCGCAACTTTCGGAATAGTGTTTAAATAATATGTCAGAAAAGCTCAAAATCAAGCTTTCCATAGCGGATAGGGTCTATCCTTTGACCATAGACCCCGCCCAGGAGGAAGGTTTGCGAAAAGCGGCCAAAAATATAGAACAACTGGCCAAAAAATTTGAGCAGAATTATGCGGTTAGGGATAAACAGGATATTTTGGCCATGTGTGCCTTACAGTTTGCCTCTAAAATCGAGCAAAAAGGCATTGAGCAAACAGAAGGTACCAAGGAAGCCCAAGAGCGATTAAGAGCATTGGACGAATTGGTAAACTCTAAGTTGTCTTTAAAATAAATACGTTCTTTAAAATAAACTTTAAGTTACTGCCCACATTGGTAATATCTTTTGACGAACTCAACACTAATCTGTTTAAAAAGGGTGAGTTTAGGTTGTAAAAGCAAGCCCTACTTGTATAGGGATCCTTGATCAATCTGTTAGCCCTAAACCTGTTTAATGGAGTTTGTACAAAACTTCTCCAATGTGGGCTTTTTTATAAATATGACACTATGGATAATACGATGATTATAATAGCAGCTCTAGTTGGACTGGCGCTTGGCTTTGCCATTGCCAAATTTTTGGAAAAGGGAAAAGCTTCCAAAACGATAGCTAATGCAAAAAAAGATGCTTCTAGGCTCTTAAAGGAGGCAAAACTTGAGGGAGAGACCCTCAAAAAGGATAAAATTTTACAGGCCAAGGAGAAGTTCCTGGAGCTGAAGGCCGAACATGAAAAAGTAATTATCAATAAGGATAAGAAAATCAATGAAGCCGAAAAACGTACTCGGGACAAAGAATCCCAAATAAGTAACGAGTTGGCCAAGAACAAAAAACTGAACTCCCAATTGGAAGGGAAGCTAAACGATATTGAGCATAAGAAAGAATTTTATGAGCGAAAACAATCCGAGCTTGAAAAGTTGCATAAAAATCAAGTCCAACAATTAGAGGTCATATCCGGATTGTCGGCGGACGAAGCCAAAGATCAACTGATCGAAAGCTTGCATGAAACCGCCAAGACGGACGCTATGGGGTACGTTCAAGCTACGATGGAAGAAGCTAAACTGACCGCACAGCAAGAGGCCCGTAAAATCGTTATCAATACTATACAAAGAATCGGAACGGAAGAGGCCGTTGAGAATTGTGTATCGGTCTTTAATATAGAATCCGATGATATCAAAGGTAGGGTCATAGGTAGGGAAGGAAGAAATATTAGGGCCTTGGAATCTGCAACGGGAGTAGAGATTATTGTAGATGATACCCCGGAAGCCATTATTCTCTCTTGCTTTGATTCCGTGAGAAGGGAAGTCGCGCGGTTATCACTTCACAAATTGGTAACGGATGGTAGAATACACCCGGCCCGGATAGAGGAAATTGTTAAGAAGACCGAAAAACAAATTGAGGGCGAAATTGTGGAAATCGGAAAACGAACGGTTATCGATTTGGGTATTCACGGTTTGCATCCCGAATTGATAAAGGCCGTAGGCCGAATGAAATACCGTTCTTCCTATGGACAAAACTTATTACAACACTCACGCGAAGTAGCCAAATTGTGTGGGGTAATGGCATCCGAACTGGGGTTAAACCCAAAATTGGCCAAAAGGGCAGGGCTATTGCATGACATTGGAAAAGTTCCCAATACGGAGACTGAAATAGAAACACCACATGCTATTTTAGGGATGCAATGGGCCGAGAAGTATGGAGAGAAAAAAGAAGTGTGCAATGCCATTGGGGCGCATCATGATGAGGTAGAGATGAAGACCTTGATTTCTCCGATAGTCCAGGTATGTGACGCCATAAGTGGTGCAAGGCCAGGAGCAAGAAGACAGGTGTTGGATTCTTATATCCAACGATTAAAGGATCTGGAGGAAATAGCCTTTGGTTTTGGAGGCGTGCAAAAAGCATACGCCATACAAGCAGGCAGGGAACTTCGTGTTATTGTTGAAAGTGAAAAGGTGAGCGACGATAAGGCGGCGGAACTTTCTTTTGAAATTTCACAAAAAATACAGACGGATATGACGTATCCCGGTCAGGTGAAGGTCACGGTTATCCGCGAAACCAGGGCCGTAAACGTGGCAAAATAAAAATTGAGAATAAAAATAAACTTTAGATGAGAAAAGCCCTATATAGGGCTTTTTCTTTTTGACTCCGAGTTGTGGAAAAGTTAATGTTGTAGAAAAAGACAATATTTCGGTCCCAATAAAATTTAACGTGATATGTCCGTATGCGGATCAATATTATTCTTCCTCACCGGTATCGTATTCTTCTTCCTGTTCTTTTTGGAGGTTATTCTCCAAGATGTTCAATTTTTTAAGCTTAGCTTTCCAGGCTGCCAATGAATCTTTGTGTTTTTCAACTCTTTTGATTACATCCTGTACCAGTGGATTATTTTCTGAAGCATTGGAAAAAAACTGTAAATTGTTTTCCAGTTGGCGAATTTCATTTTTGCTTTCATCTATTTTTTTACGGATGAAGGAACGCTCATTTTGTATGGCCCTTTCCTGATTTTCGTTTTTGGCCAACTGTTGAATTTTATTACCGTATTTCAATAATTCCGATTCTTGTCTGCTTATGTTCATTTTCTGAAATAACGCATCTATAATCTTATGGAATTTTTGATTGATACTTTTTTTCCTGAACGGGACATTGCCATATTTTTTCCATTCTTGGATAAAAGCCTTTACCGTAGTTAGATCCGCCTCTTTTTCCCCGCTTAATTGAAACTCCTTAAGACGTTCCATACAAGCCTCTTTATTTTTTAAATTCTCTTCCTCTACCTTATAGGCACTGTTCTTAAGGGTATGCAAGCGGTCAAAATAGTGATTGCAGGCATTCTTAAATTCCTTCCAAAGCTTATCCGAATATTTTCTGGGCACATGGCCTATTTTTTTCCATTCACTTTGGATTCTTTTCATTTCTGAAGTAGCAACGTCCCAGTCATCGCTATCCTTTAAGGATAATGCGGTATCCAGTAAGGCTCTTTTCTTGTCCAGGTTTTCTTGTTGGTCTTTTTTTAGGTTTTTATAAAAGGCATTTTTATGATGGTTAAAAGCCCTTACGGCATCCTTAAAGGCAGACCATGTTTTCTCATTATCTTTCTGCGGAACTTTACCCGCCTTAAAAAAAGCTTCTCGAAACGCTTCCAGTTTTTTTATTTGCTGCTGAATTTCCCTGTGATTATTAGAAACCTTCTCCGATAGGTTCCGGATAGCGGCTATAATTTCTTTTTTTTGCTCCAGATTTTGCTCATGTATTTTATCCAGGTTTTTAAAATATTCCTGTCTTCTTTCATGAATGGCCTTTGTGGCCTTGCTGAAACGCTCCCATATTTCTTCCCTATGTTCTTTACTTACCGGGCCAATGTCCTCTTTCCAGATTTTGTGCAATATCTGTAATTCCCGGAAGGCCTTGTTCAAATCGGGTTCTTCGGCCAGGCTTTCCGCCCGATTCGCAATTTTTTGCTTTTCCTCCAGATTGTGTTTAAAATCCAGATCGCGCAATTCCCTGTTTAAATGAAGAAAATCATAGAATATCTCTATATGGTGATGGTACGTGCGCCAAACATTATTATAATTTACCCTGGGTATAGGGCCGGCGTTTCTCCACTTTTCCTGTATATCCTTAAAGTTTTGGTAGGTAGCGTTTATATCTTCCTCTACATTGACCAATCCCTTTAGGTTTTCTATGAGTTCAAGCCGATAGGCCAGATTTTCCTTGTGGCTCTTTTCTAGATTTTTATAATATTGATTTCTTTTTTCACGATAATCGGTATAGACCTCGTTGAATTGTCTTTTGGTTACGGAATTGTAGCGAAAATCTATTTCATTGCCTCCACTGGCAATAAAATCTTCTTTCTTTTGCTCAATAAATTCCTGAAACTTAAGATTGAATTCGTCCTTTATGCCATCAACATGTTTTTTGATGGCCTGTACCTTTTCATTTCGGACTAATTTTTGCAATTCGCCCACTAGATTCTCCATGGACATGGCATGATAATCCAAAATAGGTATTTGATGCCTTTTTTCATTTTCACGGTCTTCTGCATCCTCGGCATTGGAATCGTCTATTTCTTCCTGAACATCGGCATCCTTTTCTTCTTTTTCACCGGATTTTGTGGCTACCGCTTCTTCTTCTTCTTCTTCTTCTTCTTCGGCCACTGGAGTATCCACAGTTTCTTCCAAAATTGGTTCTTCGGTTTCGGTAGTTTCCGTATTTTCCTGTTTTTGTTCTTCTTCGCCGGATACTTCTTCTTTAGCCACTGTGGTATCCTTGGTTTCTTCCAAGACGGGTTCTTCAGTTCCGGTAGTTTCTACATCCTCCTGTTTTTGTTCCTCATCATCGGGTTTTACAACCGTTGTTTTTTCTTTAATCTCTGATTCATCGGTGGTTTTCTCCAAAATCGGTTCTTCGGCCTTGGTAGTTTCCGTGTTATCGTGCTTTACCCCATTTTCGGGTAATTGTGTTTCTTTGTCTTTTGACATGATCGTTGCTTAGGTATCTACAAGATAACAACTACCTCAAGAATGGCAAAGAATATGGAATTTCTTTTTGGAAATACCTGTTATGTTACAGCCATTTTTTAAAAGAAAATAGATTAAAAAAATAATTGAGTGGATTTAGTCCCATATAAGAGGTTTTATCCATTCCATATTTCCCATGCTTTTTCCGCTTGTAACTCCAACATTCTTAATCCATTACATATAGTAGCGCCTTGTTGTTCCCCAAATTTTAAAAAAGTCGTCTTTTCGGGATTGTAAATAAGGTCAAAAAGTAAATGTTTTTTGGTTATTGAAGTATATGGAATGTCGGGTTTTTCATTAATATTCGGATAGGTGCCCAATGGGGAACAATTTATGATCAATAGATGTTCGGTCAGGATTTCTTCATTTAGTTCTTCATAAGTAAAACCGTTGTTTTTTCCACTTCGCGATACAAATCGGTAAGAAATCCCTAAATTGTCCAATACAAAGGCAATCGCCTTGGAAGCCCCTCCGGTTCCCAAGATCAAGGCTTTTTTATGATGCTCTTTTAAATGTGGTTCCAGGGATTTTTGAAACCCGTGGGCATCTGTATTATATCCAATAAGTTGTCGCCCTTTGATCTTGATTGCATTAACGGCACCAATTTTTTTTGCCGATTTTTCCAATTCGTCCAAATAAGGGATAATTTCCTCCTTATAGGGAATGGTCACATTTAAACCCTTTAGATTGTCGGTGTCCTTAATAAGGTTGTCGAATTCCTGAATGGATTCCAGGTCAAAATTCTCATAGCTACAATGGTCCAGGTTTAAATCTTTAAACTTTTTACCAAAATAACCCCTTGAGAAAGAATAGGATATGTTTTTTCCTATTAAACCGAATCTAAGCGTGTTTTTTTCTGTTTTTTCCATACCAATCCAAAAGTAACAATATACCAATACCCAATAAAACAAAAAATAAGGCCCACCATGTTTCCGAAATCTGCAAATTGGGAAGAAAACGTTCGTAATTGACGATAATCTGCTCTCCATTGGAATCCAAAAACACCTTTCCGTCCAACCCCTCTTTATAAATGGTCTTTTTCCATGGCCAAACCGTTCCTAATGACCCGGTAATAAACCCCAGGATTACCGCGGTGGTGATGTGTTTATAGCGTTTTAAGACAAAACTGAGGATATGTGAAAGGGTTACAAGACCGGTTGCGGAACCTAAAGTGAAAACGGCCAATATTTTTAAGGTCCTTAATCGTTCACGGTTGTCCATA
Source organism: Maribacter spongiae (assembly GCF_047345125.1). Classification (NCBI taxonomy): domain Bacteria; kingdom Pseudomonadati; phylum Bacteroidota; class Flavobacteriia; order Flavobacteriales; family Flavobacteriaceae; genus Maribacter; species Maribacter spongiae. The sequence goes on from NZ_JBLFEQ010000007.1 coordinate 30,644, forward strand.
AAACCAAAATCGCCCTGTAACAGTTCCGCAAAAGTATCGTACAGGGCATTTACGGAATCTACCAATAAAAGTACATAATTGCCTAGCAGAATGAGTATGAAGGAACCGGACAATCCCGGCAACGTCATCCCGGAGACGCTTATCATTCCACAAAGGAAAATGAATAAGAGGTTGTCGTTCTCCTTGGCCGGACTTAAAAAGCTAATGGCTATTCCTACGGAAAGCCCTATAATTGCAGTGGTTATGGTATTTTTTGTCCAATAGCCAAAATCTTTGCCTATATAATAAATGGATCCCAGAATCATTCCAAAGAACGTGGCCCAAACGAATAGTTCGTTATGTTCCAGAAAATAATCCAGTACTTTGGAGACGCTGAAATAACTGACCAACATTCCAAAGATCAATAGCGCCAGAAAAGAACCGTTGACATACCTGTAAAAACTCTTAAAACGGCCATTGAACAACAGTTTAAAGGCTTTTGCGTTAATTTTTTGTAATGAATAGATGAATTCCTCATAAAATCCGCCCACAAAGGCGACGATTCCTCCCGAAACCCCGGGCACCTTATTTGCCGCACCCATGCAAAGCCCCTTGATTACAAGGAAGAATTTATCCATAAAGGTTCTTGGGTGATTCATGCCGGATAGCGCTTACTTTCTAGAAGCTGTTTTTTCCAGTATAAAAATAAGGGAAAAACCTATGATTGCGGTTATAATGGCAAAGGTTAATTGATTATCGCCGTTGTAGGTAAACGGGGATATATTTTCATCCAGGATAATCTCTTTTTTTCCAATTTTAATTGTTTCCACAACATGTTTCCACGGCCATATTTTATTTAAGGAACCAAGAATAAATCCGGTCAATAGGGCCAAGGTGATGTCCTTATAGTTGCCGAACATCCATTTTAAGATCCTGGCAAAACTCAGGATGCCGAAAACGGCCCCAAAGGTGACCGTCAGTACTATTTTAAAATCCTTATCGTTAAGGGCATCCAAAATAGTTTTATAAGAGCCTAGGAGAACCAGTATAAAGGAACCGGATATGCCCGGTAAAACCATAGCACATACAGCAAGCGCCCCGGACAGAAAAAGAAAAGGAAGGTTACCGGTATTTGAAGACGGGGGCAAGGTGGTAATATAAAATGCGATTACGGCCCCTAAAACAAACAATAAAATGGTAGTTAAACGCCATTTTTTAATCGCTTTTGCCACAAATAGCACACTTGCCAAAACAAGGCCAAAAAAGAAGGCCCACACGGGAATCGGATGATTTTCAAGGAGCCAGGCGATAATTTTTGACAAAGAAAAAATGCTTATGGCCATACCCAAAAAGAGTGCGACCAAAAAATTGCCGTTCAGCTTTTTCCAAAACGCTTTAAAACCTTCTTTTTGAAGTGTTCTGAACGTGGCCATATTTACATTGTTGATCGAAGTTATGAACTCCTCGTAAATACCCGCGACAAAGGCTATGGTTCCTCCGGAAACGCCCGGAACCAACTCTGCGATACCCATGGCGATACCTTTTAATGCAATAATGAAATAATCAATGAATTTTCTGTTTCCCATAAGAACTACCGGAGTGTTACGATTCCTTTTTAGAATCCGTTATAACGGATTTTACCCATTCTGAATGGGCAAATTTAGGGAATTGATTCTCCAAAAGATATAGTTCTTTTAAGTCTTTGTCAATTTTCAATACATCCAAGAGCGCTATTCTGGCATTGATGAAATCCTCTAACATAAGCAGGAAAGCAACCATCTTATAGCGTATTTCAAGATTTTCAGGATAAAATTCCTTTCCTTGCTTTAATATCTCCACACCGGATAGGGTGTCACCGACTTTATTGACGACTTCCGACCATTCAAGCCAGGTATCCAATTCATAATTGCCCAGATCTACAGCCTGTTTAAAGGCAAAATCCGCCTGATCGTACTGCTGCAGTGCATGATGTATTTTACCGCATTTTTTCCAGTATAATGGGTTTTCGCCATCTATATTAAGTGCCCTGTTTATATTTTCAAGGGCTTCTTCATATAATTTATGCTTACTGTAAAAATTAGTAATGGCCAGCCAACCTTTGTCCAAAAGCGGGTCTTCCCGAACCGTTTGTCTGTAATAGTATTTGGCCATTTTATCGTTATTCAGCTTCTCATAACATCTACCTATTCTTAGGAAAGCATGGGATGTTGGATCTTCAATATTGATGGTAATCTCATAATTTTCAATGGCTTCATGATACTTGCCCAATTTCTCCAATACTTTTCCTTTTTCAAAATAGGCCCCGATAAACGAATCATCCGAAATAATCGCAAAATCAAAAGCTGTCAAAGCCTCAGGGTACATTTTTTCTATATAGTAAAGTTTGCCCAGTTGATGCCAAGCTACTTCGCAATAAGGGTTTCGTTCCAGATAATCGTTCAAGTAATGAATTGCACCTTCATAATCTTCTAAAAATTCAAAACAATAAATTACATTGTATAAGGACGAGTAGTCCTGTTCGTCAAAATCCAAACATTTCATAAAACTTTCCTTGGCCAACTTAAAATCGTCCATAAAAAGATATTCCATTCCAAGAAGCGAATAAATATCGAAACTGTTTTGGGATAGCTCCAGGGCCTTATGCAATAGGATTACCGCTCCTTCATGATTGTCCTGTTTGGAGAGGATATTGGCACGTTGAATGTATATCTCCTCGTTATTGGCGTCCAATAATTGAAGCTCGTCCAAAAGGATTTCCGCCTTGGCCAGATTATTTTCAAAGACCATGACCTCTATATTCAGCAGCTTTAACTCAATAGCGTCCGGATGTTGCTGTAAGCCAATTTTTATACCCTTTTTGGCCAGGGATATTTTACCATTGTTCAGGTAATGGTGAACAATATCCTCAAAATCCTCCGCATCAAAGAAGTAGATATCATCCGTCTTTAACATGGATTCAAACTTGGTGATGGGTTGATCTGGTCTTTCGTTAGATTCTAACGCCATAGGAACATTTTGATTAGACTATGGACTTAAAAGTAAGTCTTTGAAGTTTTTTTTACCTTACTATTGGTCTTATATTATTAACAAATTAGTTAACAACTTATTGCGATAATTCCTCTAAGATTTGTAGAATAAAGACGCAGCCCTGTCTAATTTCCTCTTCTGAGATGGTCAGGGGAGGGGAAATCCGGACCGCTTTTGGTTCAAATAACAGCCAGAACAAAATCAGGTTTTTTGCTTTTGCCCTAAGCACCAATTCATTGGCCATTTCCTGATTTTCAAACAATAGGGCCAACATAAGTCCCTTGCCGCGTACCTCCTTTATTTTTGGGTGGGTCAAAAGACTGCGGAACAATTTTTCCTTGGCAATGGTTTCAGGAATCAAGGAAGTATCCAACAACTCCTTTAAGGTTGCTAGACTTGCTGCCGAGATAACGGGATTTCCGCCAAAGGTGGTAATATGACCCAATTTAGGTTTTTCCTGTAAAGCGTGCATTATTTTTTGACTGCTGGTGAATGCACCCACAGGCAATCCCGAGGCCATTCCCTTACCCATGACCAAAATATCCGGGACACAGTTGTAATGTTCAAAAGCGAATAATTTTCCAGTGCGCCCAAACCCTGGTTGAATTTCATCTAGAATAAGTAAAGCCCCGACTTCATTACACTTTTTGCGTACTTTTTCCAAATAACCCGCTTCCGGAAGAATAAAACCGGCACCTCCTTGAATGGTTTCCAAAACAACACAAGCGGTTTTTGGGGAAATATGTTCCAGTTCTTTTTTCGAGTTAAAATGGATAAAGGAAACATCCGGGATCAAAGGCCTGAAGACGCTTTTGCGCATTTCATGCCCCATAAGACTCAGACTTCCCATGGTATTGCCATGATAAGCGTTATGGGCGGCGATAATTTCCGAGCGTCCCGTATATCTTCTGGCCAGCTTTATAGCACCTTCAACGGCTTCTGTACCGGAATTGACCAAATACGTAGTTTCCAAAGGGGAAGGTAGGTTTTTTGCAAGAAGTTGCGCATACCGTACCGCCGGGGATTGTATATATTCCCCGTAGACCATAACGTGCATATACTTCTCTGCCTGATCTTGAATGGCGGATATAACTTTCGGATGACCATGGCCCAGGCCACAGGCCGAGACTCCTGCAACAAAATCCAAGTGTGCATTACCTTTGGTGTCATAAATATAGCTTCCTTTGGCATGGGAGATTTCCATGCCCAAAGGATGTGGTGTAGTCTGAGCCTGATATTTTAAAAAATCCTTTTTCATATATAGGATGTTCTTGGGCCTGTCGGATTTATAAAATCAAATGAGTTGGTTGCATGCGGCCAAAACAGAAAATCCCCGTCTATTGAACTTTTTTGGGCTTCACTTTCTTTTTTGGATCCGTAGCCTTGTTGTTTGAGGCTTTGTTTATCGGGTCATTCTCATTATTACTGCGTTCTTCCTCCTCGGCATCTCTATCTATGGGGTTGTCTATTCCTTTGATTACGACCAACTCAATAGTATTATCGTCTTCGTCAAAAATGTCATCTTTGGTCATGATCCGTTCATCTCCCCACCACACAAAACCTTTTAAGATCCTACTGTTTTCCGGTAAATCTTTTTCCGGAAAAATATCACCGTCCGGATTGGTAAAGAACGTAAGGTCTTCCACATCATTGTCCGCCATGGTGATCCTAATGGCACTGCATATGGTCTTGTCTATGCCTATGAGCTCATCATCATCGTTATACATGTAATAAATGACCTCCGTATTCTTGACAAGGTCAATGATCTTAAGTTCATTCGCTATAAACTTACCGAACAAATCCTTTCCTTTTGCCTGGTTGTAGCCCACCTTGCTAATACTGTCCAAAGAAATGATAAAAGCATTGCCCAATACTTTAAGGGAGTCCAGCTGATCGGTTTCCAGATTTGATTTTAAATGGATACTGTCTCCCGTCATCTGATTTTCACCGTTCCAAAGAATAGGCCTTGTAATCAATTGGGTAATGCCCGTTCTTTCTTCGTAATGGATGGAATCGCATTTACCGCTTAGGTCGGTCTTATAGAATTTGGCATTCCTGAAAGCCCTGATAATTCGTTCATCCCGCTTTCCGGTAATCATAAGCGTATCCCCATGAACATATAATGAATCCTTTTCCTGAACCGAAATGGATACCGCCCTTTTGGTGGCGAATACAGAATCTTTTGCTTTGTGCACTTCGGTATAATGGGCTTTGATAACCCCTTTGTTGATGGTGTCCGTTACCGTAATATTATTGGTGGCGGAAGCAAATTCCCTGGCCTTGTTAAAATAAACGCTATCCCCTTCAATAACTCTGTCGTTATAATCTATACGGGTGTTTTTAATACCATATCCGTTTTCAACCTTGGTATCATAAAACCCCCGTTCACAATATATTTTATAATTTTCCCCAACAATGGTGGAAGGACCGTACAGGTACACATTTTTAGAGGTCTGGTAATAATCCATTTGTTCGGAATCCAAGGTATATTGTGGATTGTCTATGTGTACACTGTCCAAGAACCGATACTTTTTAAGTTCCATAAAATAACGCCCTATTCTACTGGTAAGGGTGTTGGCGGAATCTACAACGGTACCATAATCTTGGTAATAGGCTTCTTGTTTTTCACGGTCCAAGCGCAATGTATCCGTTTTTAAGGTCATGTTGGAGTTGGTGAGTACCACATCTCCCCGGGCTTTGGCCAATTTTGTATCCCCGTCATAATCAATTCTTTTGCTCGTCATTTGAACGGAATCCCCCTGTTTCAATAGGACGTTGCCCCTGGCTTCCAATCTGTTTTCCTGTAAAAAATAGATAGCGACATCACACCAGAGGTCGGCCCCTTGATGCTCAAACTGCACCTGTTTTTCATCTTTACTAAAAATAGAGGTTCCCGGGAACTTTATTTCATCTTTCATGAAATTGGCCCCATGTACAATATTGATCTGTTTGGGTTCTTCCTGTGCGAAAATAGAAATCGAAAAAAATAGGAAAAAGAGGGCTTGTACGGTATTGCGCAAGACTAATTTTTTAGGCAATTGAAAAAGTTTAAACCAATTCTTTTTCAAAAATAGGATTTTTTCAGGCAGATCAAGTCAAATTAATATAGATTTAGCAATCCATTATTCGATCGGCCTTGGTTTTTGGTTCAATTTGTACCGTTTTCCGAACCCTGAATTGTTGGGCTCATAGGGTGTATCCAGTTTAGCGTTTACACCATTGTCGGGAATTTGGTTTTCTTTGTCCAAGGCCCAAAAAATTCCGTTCAAGGCCAGCTTTCTAACAGATTCCAGTTTAAAATCATAAGGATGGCCAAGCGTGGTAAAAAATACTTTTGACCTTATACCGGACGATCCCATATAGCTTTTGGTCCAGGCAACGGGATTTGTTATTGGAAATTTATCCAGGTTCCCTTTCATTTTATGTTGTGATTTTAAAGATCTGCCCTCCAAAAGAGGTTTGGAATCACCGTAAAGTTTCCAATCACCACCATCTACATGGTATAACCAGGAATAGGCCTTAAAGGAGTCTACGCCCTTTAGAATGGAATGTTCGGGGATTATGGGCGTTATGTGGGACAATGGTTTTTGACCGTCGTCAAAATGGCCATGGTGCGTAATCCATTGTTGCCCAAAAACTTTTGTTGCCCATTCATCGTTCCAATAGTTCAAATCGGGGTCTTCATATTTAAACGTATGTGTGGCCGTTCTAAAACCTACTATCGGCTTGCCCGATTCTACATAATCGGAAATATAATTGCGCTCCTCTTCCGGAAGGGTTCTATATCTGGCAAAAATGACCATAAGGTCCGCACTTTTTAAGGCCTCCAGTCCTTCAATGTGATCTTTTCTATTGGGATCTATATAACCCAGGGAGTCCAGCGCATAACATACGGTTACCTTGGCATTTAGTTCTCGTTTTGCCAAACGGGCCAGCATGGGCATAGATTCCTCTGATCGGTACTCCTCATCCCCGGTTACAAATACGATATGTGGAATTTGAATATCGTCTACCGTAGTGTTTTCAGAAATCTTTTTACTTTTTGCCCGTTCCCCACAACTAAAGGACAAGCATAGTAAAAGGCATAGGGCACTTGCATATTTTTTTTTCATAATGGTCGTTATTTATAAATATTATTTCATAGGATGCATTTCCAGAAGCTCGTCCGGGGCATAAAACCCTTTCTTGTCTTTTGTGGCCTCACGTATTTTTTGCACGGTTTCCGGCTTTATAACGGAAGCCCTGTTACCAAAAGCATTTCTTACATAAGTTAATACGGCCGCCATTTCGTTATCGTCCAATAAACCCCTAAAGGCCATCATTGGAACCTGACCGTCATACTGATTGCCCATCACGTTCATGGGGCCCTGTAGTCCGTTCAAGGCTAGTTTTATGAGCCTTTCTTCACTTCCCGTTACCCATCTTCTATTTACCAGGGTGGGGTAACCTGCGGCTTGTAGCCCAGCCCCACTTTCTTGATGGCATGTAATGCAATATCCTTCGGTTTCATAAATTTTCTTGCCTTGGGCAAAAACCTCCAGATCTTTGCCTTTTAAATGTGATGCAAGGATTTGATTCTTGCTGTTTTCGATAGATTCATTGGTAAGACGGGTCTTGGCAAATTGATATGAAGCATCCATCCATTTATCCAACGGACGGGTTTCTACAATCTTCAATACTTCCAGCCCTTTTCCCCTTTCGAGCCATGAAGCGGCGGTAATCGCTTCTAACCGAACCCTTCCATGATTATCCGAGGCCGCAATTTTCAATAGATCCAAGCTGTTTTCCAATTGATGGCCCATATAGCGTAAAACCCTAACGGCCGCCGCACGGACCCTATAGTCCTTAGCGTTTAATAGTTCTTGCAATAGTTCGCCATCTACGGTATTCAATCCCCAGGTTACCCAAAGGGCTTCCAGTTTATGATGTTCATAATCCGGGGAATTTTTATCCAATGATAATACCCAATCCGAAAGTTTTTTCAATACTTTTTCTGGATCTCTGCCACGTAGTTCCCTTCGTGTCCTGTATCTTGAGCGATATTCGGGGAGCTTAAGGTTTTCTAAAAGTTGTTCTATGCTGGCACCGGCGATTTTTGCGGGAGTCACCAACGGCCTGGAAGGATAGGTAATCCTGTAAATTCTTCCGTGAACGTGGTCCCTTAACGGATCACGGGCATTATGCTGCATATGTCCAATGAGTACATTGTGCCAATCGACCACATATAGTGAACCATCCGGGGCAAATTCCATATCAACGGGTCTGAAATTTTTATCCGTACCGCTAATAAGGTCCTGTCTATGTTTGGTTTTAAATCCGGTCCCTTCCTCGATCATTTGATGTTGTTTAATTCCGAGAAATCCTATGCAATTGGCCAAGATCATATCTCCCTGGACATCATCGGGAAAATGCCGGCTAGAAATAAATTCCATTCCGGAAGTAGGCCGAACACGTTGTGCTTTTTCAACCAAATCTTCCGTTAGGGGAGACGCCATTCCATAAATGGGTTTTAAGGTACTGGGCATCATCCATTGTACCGTGGTACTGGATGTATGTAAAAAGAAATCCTGCCCCCAATCATCAAAAGCTATGCCCCAGGGGTTCGGAATACTTACCTGAACCGTTCTTTCCAATTTTTTTCGTTGGGGGCTATATCTATAAAAACCTCCATTTGTTCCCCGTACCGGACCATAAGGGGTTTCTACGTTAGTGTGCAGAAATATACCTTCGGCCATATAAAATGCTCCCGAGGGGTCGGCACAAAATGCAGAAATACCATGGTGGGTATCATGATCGTCAAAACCACTTAAAATGATCTCTTCCTTATCGGCTTTGTCATCGCCATCGGTATCCGTATATAACTTTAAGTCGGTACCCTGACTTACATAGACCCCTTCCGGTGCAAATTCAAAACCGGTAGGGAGGTGTAGGTTTTCTGCGAAGGTAATTTGCTTGTCCGCCTTTCCATCATTGTCCGTATCCTCAAGAATGATCAATTTGTCATTGGGTTTTGGGTCTCCCGGACGATAGTGGGGATAGGAGGGGAGCGTGGCGACCCAAAGCCTCCCTAAATTATCAAATGATAATTGGGCAGGGTTGGCCAAATCCGGAAATTCTTTTTCTGAAGCAAAAAGCTCCACTTTATAACCTTTGGGTACTGTTAACGTTTTAATGGCTTCCTCCCCATATTTATAAGCTTTGGGGTCTTCCGCATTGCCAAAATTATAATTGGTCTCCACCGGAGGCAATGCAAGGGTGTTTTGATCTGCACGTGCTACATTGAATTTTTTGTCTTGAGCAATGGCCCAAATTGCACTGTCCCTAATGGCTGTGAGTTGTCTTGTCTTTTTTACCTCGAACGGATAGTTGTCCGGACCATAGGGGGCATGTCTCCTGCCATAAACGTGTACGCCATTGGGTATTTTATAATCGTTGTGCCAGTAGAAGTTTTTTTCGGCAACGGCCGCTTTGATCGCATCCCTTTTTTTAGGAATTTTTACCGAAGCATTTCCCGTAATCTCTTGGGTGAGGTATAAGGCTAACTTTTTATAACCTTCCTCATTTAATTGGAACCCATCTATAGTAAGGTTTGTTCCGTTGGCATACCATTGTAGGGAAGGTTCGTAGGCATTTATAAAGGGTATTCCATGTTTGGTACAAACGGTTTTCATGGTTTCTGTATATATGGCCAGGTTTGCATTTTCCGTTTCTCCGTTGGGAAGGTCATATTCCTTGGACAAATCCTGAAAGGCAATAGGGGATACAATGACCAATTGTGCATTGTTTTGCCCGTTGTATTTTTGTGCTTTGGTATGTTGTATAAAGGCATCCAGTTCATTTTTAAAACTATCCAACCCTTTTTTGCCATTGAAGGATTCAGCACTTCCAAAAAAAGCAATGATAACATCTGCTTTTAAGCGTGTGAGCCATGCATCTGGATATTCAAAAACCCCTTCGCTACCGGAATTTCGGGCAAGTTCCGTTTGAAATTTTTCAGCACCCGGAAAGGCCCAAGGTGAATTTCTTGAGGAATGTGGCCTAAATCCCGGAGTGTCACCACCATCGCACATATTTCTTATGGTCAGTGAATCATTGGGAAAGCGCAGGTACAGTTCCGTTTCAAAACTTCCGTAATTCATCATCCTGGACCCTAGATTGTTTCCTATAAGGACAATATTGGAATTCCGTTCAATGGTAACCAATGGTTTCCCTGAAGACTCACAGGCCGTGAAAAAAAACAAGAACATGCCATAAAATAAACTTAATGATACAAGCTGTTCGATTTTATGAAATCCCTTTTTTAATGGATTGGATGAGTGCATGTTCGTGTTGGTTTAATTGGCTTTTCAATAGTAATAAAAAAAGCCACAATGAAGTGGCTTTAAAACATATATGATATTTTTTAAGAATGGATAAAAAGCTGAACGGATATCATCTTTAAAAATTTCGATAATCCCCTTCTAGATATTTGTTCGCTTCTTCTTCCGAGAATTTTGCGTTTTCATTGTCCCAGTGCAAAGTCTGGTTTGGGAATCTCCCTGCGATTACACCCAATAAAATGGTTTCCGTTAATCTGGAAGCATAGGAAAACGGGGCGGTACATTCCGCAGTGCCTAAACAGGCATCTACAAATTGGTGGTAATGTTTGGGTCCTTCGGATTCATAATTTCTTATGGGCTTGCCCATATTATTGGCTTTTTCCACAGCAGCGATTTCCGCAGAGATATCAACATATTCCCCATCTACTATTTTCTTGGGCAATTGCATAAAGTGGGGGAGCAAGAGGCGTCCTTTTTCCCCGATGAACATAGCACCTTGTTCAGGAAGTTCGCCTTCACCGGTTACTTTGGTCTCAAGGGACATTTTATCTTCCAGGGTAGCTTCCTTTCCATCCGATGATTTTTCTGTTTCGGACATTTCACTCTCAGCATTGGGAAGTTTTAGTTCTTCATGCATTTTTGGTGCTCCGGGGCCATCATACCAGACCCATTTTAAGGTCTCCGTAGTGTGCTCGGTTCCTGGAAATTCATACGTGACCGTATTGTTTTCCGGATACCCGAATCCATTGGATGCCTTACATTCATTACGTATTGTTCTAGGAACATCCAATTCTAAAGCGTTGTATGGGGTGTCAAAAATATGTACGCCCATATCGCCTAGGGTACCACAACCATAATCCATTAACTTTCTCCAATTTCCGGGATGGTACACTCCTTCTTTATAAGGTCTTTCCGCTGAAGTTCCAAGCCATAGGTTCCAATCCAAAGTTTCTGGAACGGGATCTTTTCCTTCGGGAACCGGCCCATCATATCCCCAGTTTTTTGGAGACCATGCCCTTACCGTATGTACTTTTCCAATGATTCCCGATTGTATAAGCAGTGTGGCCAATTTATAGTCATAAAAAGAATGTACCTGTATACCCATTTGCGTAACAAGGCCTTTTTCTTTGGCCAATTTGTTCATGGCCCTTGCTTCGGAAACATAATGCGTCAAAGGTTTTTGGCAATATACGGGTTTGTCCATATCCATGGCCATCATAGAAGCAGGTGCATGTGTGTGATCCGGTGTGGATACAATAACGGCATCTATCTCGTTTTTCATTTCCTTTAGCATGACCCTATAATCCGTATAGGTTTTTGCGTTGGGATGTAATTTTTTGGCGGCCGCCAATTTGTTCGCATCCACATCGCATAAAACAGTTACATCTACCTTGGCGTGTGAGGAAATATCCTTTAAATCCGCTGCTCCCATGTTTCCCACTCCTATATGGGCCGTGCGTAAGCGTTTGTTAGGGGAGGCTACGGCATCACCACAAGATAACATGAACGAAGGCATTATTGCGGCCGATGAGGCCAATAAAGCCGTTTGTTTTAAAAACTCTCTCTTTTTCATAAACTGCGAATTATAACTTTTTAATTTTGATATTTCTAAACCAAATTGGACTGGAATGATCCTGTAATCCGATATATCCGGTTTTATACTTGCCGTAGTCCGGACTGGTTTTCCATTTATCGGAATTCTTCCTTTCGTACCAATCTTCCGTCCATGGGGCAAAGGATAATACTTTTTTTCCGTTCAACCAGTATTCTACATTTTCTGGAGTGAAGACAATTTTGGACGAATTCCATTCCCCTACCGGGTTTAATTGCTTTTTGCTTGGGTCTGCCGCATGCATTGCATAATCCGAGGCGGTTTGTTGTAATGGTTTTAGTTCTTCCGGTTTTTCCGTATACCCCAAACTTTTATTATAGGCTGTTAAGTCGTGGATTTTGGCATAATTCTCATCATCTATCAGTTGATATTCCGGAGAGACTTCGGGCGGGCGGTTATACCCTTCCTTTAAATGATAAAAGATACCACTGTTACCTCCCTTTGGAAGTTTCCATTCCAGATATAGTTCAAAGTTTTCAAATTCCTCTTTGCCGTAAATAATATCCTTTCCTCCTTTGTAATTTTGTTCCAGGCCCAGTTCCGTATCAAAAGTCAGGGCACCGTCCTCGATTATCCATCCAGGGGGCAAGGTCTCACCGTTATAGGCTCTCCAACCTTCCGTACTTGTACCATCAAAAAGTACGATCCATTCATTTTCTGTTACGGTTTCGGTTGCATTTTCGACCAATTTTTCCTTTTTCCCCTCCTTACAGGAGAAACTTAAAACTATTGCCGCTATGGCAATGGTTATAGATTTCAATTTCATTTTAATCTTGATTTTAATTTTAATTGCGTAAGATAATAAAAAAAAATAGTGATAAACGTGCAAAGTATTCATCACTATTCATAAAATTTTCAAAAAAATGTTTTTCCTATCTATATATGGTCTGTTTTCTATCGGGGCCCACGGAAACTATTTTAATGGGGACCTCTAGCTCTTTTTCCAGAAAATCTATATAGGCATTTAAATTGGGGGGCAATTCTTCCGATTTGCTCATTTTGGTCAAATCGGCGGACCAGCCATCCATATCCGTATAGATAGGTGTTACGTTTTCCGCTTCGATATTATAGGGCAAATGCTCTATTTTTTCTCCTTTGTAATTGTAGGCCGTACACACTTTTAGTTTTTTGAATCCACTGAGAACATCACCTTTCATCATCATGAGCTCTGTTACTCCGTTTATTCTAACGGCATATTTTAAGGCCACCAGATCCAACCATCCGCATCGTCTGGGCCTACCGGTGGTCGCTCCGAACTCATTTCCTATACGGCCCATGGTTTCACCGTCCGCATCAAAAAGTTCGGTAGGGAAAGGTCCACTGCCCACACGGGTGGTATATGCCTTGAATATTCCTTTAACTTCCTTAATTTGATTGGGCGCCACGCCAAGCCCCGTACAGGCTCCCGCTGCCGTAGTATTTGATGAGGTTACAAACGGATAAGTGCCAAAATCAATATCCAATAAAGAGCCCTGTGCACCCTCTGCCAATATTTTCTTTCCTTCTTTTTGAGCTTGATAGAGGTATTCCTCACTATCTATGAACTGTAGTTCTTTTAATGCGGAAACAGCTTCAAGGAAATGAACTTCCAATTCGGCCAGATCATACTGGATATCTACGTTATAGAAACCGATCATGGCTTCGTGCTTATTGGCCAACGAACGGTATTTTTCTTTCCAATCTCCCAATTCAAGATCTCCGACCCGCATTCCGTTCCTTCCGGTCTTGTCCATATATGTCGGGCCAATGCCCTTTAAGGTAGAACCTATTTTTGCCTTGCCCTTGGCCGCTTCCGAAGCGGCATCCAATAATCTGTGGGTAGGTAAGATAAGGTGTGCCTTTTTGGAGATCAATAACTTCGATTTAATATCGATATTGAACTTTTTAAGGGCATCCAGTTCTTTTTTGAAAATAACGGGGTCTATAACTACACCATTACCCACGACGTTGATCGCATTTTTATGGAAAATTCCCGATGGGATCGTATGTAGTACATGTTTTATCCCGTCAAACTCCAAGGTATGTCCGGCATTTGGACCACCTTGAAACCGTGCGATAATATCATAGTTTTTGGTTAATACGTCAACAATTTTCCCTTTTCCTTCGTCACCCCATTGTAGGCCCAACAATAAATCTACTGCCATTTAAAAATATGCTTGAATAGTTGTTTTAATTTTCTGTTTTGTTCTTTGTTCCGTAAAAATAAAGGGAATGGGTATTGATCTTAATATCAAATACTTCCTCGATCGTTTTTTTGATGGATTGGATCCGGGGATCGCAAAACTCCATTACCTCTCCGGTATCCGTAAGGATAACATGATCGTGCTGACGGTCAAAATAAGACTTTTCATATTGCGCCTGGTTTTTTCCAAATTGATGCTTGCGCACCAACTTGCAGTCCAGTAAAAGTTCTATGGTATTGTATAGGGTTGCCCTACTTACACGGTAGTTCTTGTTTTTCATTTTGATATAGAGCGACTCAATATCAAAATGGTCTTCACTTTCATAAATTTCCTGAAGTATGGCATAACGTTCCGGGGTTTTTCTATGCCCGTTTTCCTCTAAAAAAGTGGTAAATACGTTTTTTACAATTTCCTGGTTCTTGTCGGAAGCCATCGTCATTACGTTAATGTACAAATGTACAGCTAAATTTTAATTTCGTTGCCTAAAGCCTGGCGACTTTATCTATACCGCCGATCTGTTTTAAGTTTTGTATCAATTTGGTAAGAATAACATTGTTTTTAACGACTACCGTAATTTGTCCCTTAAAGGTTCCACCGTCCGTACTAAAGTTAAGATTACGCATGTTTACGTGCATGTTTCCGGATATCATATCGGTAATTTCGCTGACCAGTCCAAGATTGTCTATCCCGGTCAGTTCAATGTCCGCCTTAAATTCTTCCTGTGATGAATCTACCCATTTGGCACTTATGATCCTGTAGGCATAATTGGATTGTAACGATATGGCATTGGGGCAGTTTTTCTTGTGTACTTTAATTCCCTCGGATACACTTACAAACCCAAATACCTCATCCCCCGGAATGGGATTGCAACATTGTGAAAGGGTATAGTCCAATTTTTCTTCTTCCTTGCCAAATACGAGCATATCGTATTTGGAGGTGATTTCCTCTTTATTGATGTCTTCGGGAACGGGATTCCTTCTTATCTTGTTCTTAAAGAAACTTATAAAAGCATTGTTATAAGAGGATGAGAAATCCTTGATCATTTGATTGTCGATAGATCCTACGCCTACTCGGTAGAAAAGATCCAGACTCGTTTTTAACTTAAAGAAAATGACCATCTTATTGATCACATCTTCATTGAGCGTTATTTTTTGTGATCTTAACTTCCTTCTTAATATTTCTTTTCCGTCTTCCCCGATGGATTTTTTCTCTTCCCGTAGGACGGATTTAATCTTTGATCTTGCCCTTGCCGTATTGGCATAATCCAACCAGTTTTGATTGGGCTTTGCTTGATTGGAGGTAATTATCTCTACTTGATCTCCACTGTGCAAGGTAGTATTAAGGGGAACCAATTTCCCATTGACCTTTGCTCCCCTTGTCCGCATTCCTACCTCTGTGTGGATATTGAACGAGAAATCCAATGGAGTTGCTCCTTTGGGCAATGATCTTAATTCACCTTTGGGCGTAAAAACGAATATTTCCTTGGAGTATAGGTTTAATTTAAATTCTTCTACAAAGTCCACCGCATTGGAATTGGCATTTTCCAAAGCTTCCTGCAGTTTGTTGAGCCAAATTTCTATCCCCTGTTCTTTTTGGTCCCCATGTTTGTATTTAAAATGGGCGGCATAGCCTTTTTCGGCAATTTCATGCATGCGTTCACTTCTGATCTGGACTTCTACCCACCTTCCCTTAGGGCCCATAACGGTGATGTGCAATGCTTCATAACCCGTAGATTTGGGGGAAGAGATCCAATCCCTTAATCGGACCGGATTTGGTGTAAAATGATCGGTGACGATCGAATAGATTTTCCACGCCAAAAACTTTTCGTCCTGTATCGTAGATTTGTAAATGATCCTTATGGCGAACTTGTCGTAAATTTCATTAAAGGAAACATTTTGGGTCTTCATCTTTTTGCGCATGGAGAAGATGGATTTCATCCTACCCTTAATGATATAGCTTAAACCTTCCTTTTTTAGAGAGTTGTCAATAATGTCAGAAAAAGAATCGATATAGGCCTGTTGTTCTTCCTTGCTTTCTTCGACCTTGCTTTTAATATCCTCGTAAACCTCTGGCTCGGTATATTTTAAACTTAGGTCTTCCAGTTCCGTCTTAATGTTGTACAGACCTATTCTATGTGCCAAAGGGGCATATATATATAAGGTTTCCGAAGATATTTTCACTTGTTTGTGCTCTGGCATGGAATCCATGGTGAGCATATTGTGATAGCGATCGGCAATTTTGATGATGATTACCCGAACGTCATCGTTCAGCGTCAATAACATTTTTCTGAAATTCTCCGCCTGTTGGGAGATGTTCATGTCCTTTTTAAGATGGGATATTTTTGTAAGCCCATCAACAATACGGGCAACACTTTCCCCGAACATACGATCAATATCGTCTAAGGTATATTCCGTATCCTCTACAACATCATGTAATAATGCAGATGCTATGGATACGGCATCCAAACCTATTTCGGAAGCTACTATTTTAGCAACGGCGATAGGATGGAAAATATAGGCCTCCCCAGATTTTCTGCGTTGATCTTTGTGGGCATCTACCGCCACCTCAAAAGCGGAACGTATCAGCTTTTTGTCATCATGGGTCAATGTCTGATAGCTGATACGAAGCAATTCCTTGTATTGCTTGGCAATGAGTTTGTTTTCTTTTTCTATGGTAGCCTGTGTCATACTAGATTAAAATTACCACAATCTTAACTGTTGGACAACAAAAATTATGCCTTTAAATTCTGAATCCTATCAATTAGGGGAGGGTGGGAGTAATGCATGAAAACGTAGGCCGGATGAGGTGTAAGATTGCTCAAGCTGTTTTTGGATAATTTTTTTAGGGAACTTATCAAGGGCAGGGCCGCAAAAGTGTTCTTGGCAAAATCATCCGCTTCGTATTCGAATTTTCTGGAAAGATGGTTCATGATCAGGCCCGTAATTTCGGAAATGGGACTGTATAAAATTCCAAACCCGATCAATGCCGCATGAAAACTTGGTCTGTTCACCCCTATGGCCGTGGATAGGGAGGGATTGTTTATAAAGAGTGACAAAATAAACAGCATAATACCCGTAAGTGCTATACTGGCAATGAGGTTGAAAATAATATGGTTTCTTTTATAATGGCCTATTTCGTGGGCCAGTACGGCAACGATTTCATCCTCTTCCAGATCATTGATCAATGTATCGTACAAGGTAACCCGCTTTTCCTTTCCAAAGCCGGAGAAATAAGCATTGGCCTTTGTAGATCGTTTGGAACCATTGATGACAAATATATTTTTAAGATCAAAGCCTACCTTTGTGGCATAAGACTCAATTTTTTCCTTAAGACTCCCTATTTCCAGAGGTTGTTGTTTGTTAAACAATGGCACGATCAGTTTGCTATAGAATAAATTCATGAACACGATAAAAACAGCGGCCAAAACCCATGTGTACCACCAAAAACCGGCTCCTGCCCATTGAAAAAACCAAATAACGAGCGATAGAATGACACCGCCCAGAATAATGGTCATTGCCCATCCCTTTAGCTTATCTATAACAAAGGTCTTTGTGGTAGTTTTGTTGAATCCGAATTTTTCTTCGATTACAAAAGTTTGGTAACAGGAGAATGGTGTACTCAACACATCACTTCCTATCATGATGATACCAAAGAACAATAAAGCCTGGATAATGGGGTTTTTTGAAACGCCGATAACAAAATTATCTACCCAGGCAAAACCGCCAAAAATTAAAAAGCAAAGAATCAATGACAGGGAAAAAACAGAAGTAAGGATTCCGAACCGGTAATTGGTCTTTTTGTAATCCTGTGATTTTTTGTATTCACTTTCGTTGTAAACATCCTTTAAATCTTCTGGAACCGGGTCTTGAAAACGTTTTGCGTTTAAGTAATTAAGGATAGTGGCCAAAATGAACTCACCTATCAAAATTCCTAAAATGCAATAAAAAATAAAGGTGTTATCCATTAATTTGTTTTTCAAGTTAAGGCAGATGTAAACAATCGTAACAAGTATTTTACTTTCGCCTTTGTCTTTTCGCCTCAAAGATAAGTATTGCCGCAGAGACCGATACGTTCATGGAATCTATTTTCCCTTCCATTGGAATAATTATATTTTGGGTCGCACTTTTGAGCCACGATCCCGTCAATCCCGTGTCTTCCGTACCTACTACTATGGCGGTAGCACCGTTATAATCAACAGTGGTATAATCTACCGAAGCTGTTAACGCCGCACAATAGCTATTTATTTTTTTGTCCCGTAAAAATTCGATGAGTTCCTCGGTCGTTGCCGTAACTACGTTCCTGGAAAAGAGGCAACCTATGCTGGAGCGTATGATATTTGGGTTGTACAGGTCGGTTTTTGGATCGGCAATGATTACGGCATCCAGATCAGCGGCATCCGCCGTACGTAACAATGCACCAATATTGCCCGGTTTTTCGGGAGCCTGGGCAATTAGGATTAGGGGGTTTTGGGTTTTCATACGTAAGCTTTCCAATACATGGGGTTTTGTCTTACCCACGGCCAAAAGCCCTTCTGTAGTATCCCTATAGGCTATCTTTTCATAAACTTCGCGCGAAATGGATATTAAAACTCTAGGGTCAAAGCATGTCTTCAAACGATCTATTTCATGTACGGTCAAAAACTGTTCGCAAAATAGAACCGTTTCAAATTGATATTCCGCTTTTTGGGCGAGCTCCAGTTCCCGTTTTCCTTCCAGTACAAAAAGTCCTGTTTTTTTACGTTCTCTGGATTTTTCCTTTAACAGCAAAACTTTTTTCACCAAAGGATTTTGGGTACTGCTAATATATTTAACTTCGTGCATAGGATACAAAAGTAATTTAATCTGTTAATTATATTGAAGAATTGCGACTGATCCAGAAACAAAACCAAATGCCAATATGATACATAGTAAAAAAATTACGTCACTTATTTTTTTATCACTTTTTTTAGCTTGTAAAGAAAACCCAAAGCACCAAAACACGGCTACGGGAACTGTTGAGATTGAGAAAACCGAACCTGCGAAATCCTATCCGGAGGCATTGCATGCAATTTTTGAGGCCCATGGCGGTCTTGATTTGTGGAAACAGCAAAGGACTCTGACTTTTGATCTGCCCAAACCAGATGCTCCGGAGACCCATACCATAGCACTTTCCTCTAGAAAGGAAAAGATAGCGTCGCCCAAGGTGACGATGGGGTATGATGGTGATGGAGTATGGGTGTTGGATGAAAAGAAAGCATATAAAGGCGATGCTGCTTTCTATCATAACCTAATGTTCTATTTCTATGCCATGCCCTTTGTATTGGCGGATAATGGTATTAATTATGGGGATACCGAGAATTTGGAATATGAAGGGAAATCATATCCCGGCATTCGTATCAGTTATAATAGTGGTATTGGGGCATCTCCCAAGGATGAATACTATTTGCATTATGACCCCGAAACACACCAAATGGCTTGGCTGGGCTATACGGTGACCTATGGCAGTGGAGAAAAATCGGATAATGTAAGATGGGTCAGGTATAATGATTGGCAATCCGTAGCGGAAGTGAAACTTCCAAAATCCATTTCATGGCATAATTATGAGGGTCGCACGATCAAGGAATCCAGGAATACCGTAACCTTTGAAAATGTCACGTTGAGCGAAAAGGCCAGACCGGATAGCTTTTATGCCAAGCCCGATAATGCCGAATTTGTAAAAAAGGAAATGTAGGTATGCCGTAGCATTTTAAACTTTAACATAAAAAAAGGTTAAATGCTATTCTAATCTTTTAGATCAGTTACTTTTATAAGTAAATTAGAAGCTCTTGCATAAAGTAGGAGCTTTTCTTTTTGATGCATATACTTATTGGTAGCGACCTTGAATATATAGATATTAATACAACAACTGCAATATGCCGACTTTCGATTTAAAAATAAACGGAAAATCCCATTCAGTGGAAACCTCTGAAGACATGCCCCTGTTGTGGGCATTGCGAGACCATTTGGATATGGTAGGAACTAAATATGGATGTGGAATAGGACAATGTGGTGCCTGTACTGTGCATGTTAATGGTAATGCTACAAGAAGCTGCCAATTGAAAGTGTCCGAATTGGATGGCATGGAAATCACCACTATAGAAGGTTTGTCCACAGATGGTTCACATCCCGTACAAGAGGCCTGGAAAGAAGTGGATGTACCCCAATGTGGGTATTGCCAGGCTGGTCAGATCATGACCGCTTCGGCCTTTTTGGATAAGAACCCAAATCCGAATACCGAGGAAATCAAAAATGCCATGCACGGTAATATCTGCCGTTGTGCTGCATATAACAGAATCCATAAGGCCGTTGGCGTTGCAGCGGAAAAAATGTAACCCTAACAAAAGAAAAAAATGGCAACACCTATACCTTCAAATTACAGTAGAAGGGCATTCTTAAGAACATCGTCTTTGGTGAGCGGCGGAATGCTCATTGGTTTCAATCTTTTTAATGCCTGTAAGCCCAAAGCGGAAATGCCCGTAGATCTGGCTTCCTTAAATTATAACGATTTTAATGCCTTTATAAAAATAGCGGACAATGGCAAAGTGACCATTTTTTCGACTAATCCGGAAATAGGGCAGGGAGTCAAGACTTCTATGCCCATGATAATCGCAGAGGAGTTGAACGTACCCTGGGAAGATGTTTATGTAGCCCAGGGTATTCTGGATACCAAAAATTATACCCGACAGGTAGCGGGTGGTAGTCAATCTATCCGTTTTAGTTGGGATGCCTTGAGGCAAACGGGGGCTACGGCAAGACAAATGTTAGTGAATGCCGCTGCCGTCAAATGGGGAATCGATCCTGCCGAATGTGAGGCTAAGGGTGGAAAAATAACGAATAACAAAGGGGAGACATTGGGATATGGCGATGTTGTTAAGGAAGCTTCGGGTATGGAAATACCGGAAAACGTACCGTTAAAAGACCCAAAAGACTATACGATCATCGGTCATGATGCCAAGAATGTGGATCTTGATAAGATCATTACGGGAAAACCATTATTCGGAATGGATTATAAGGCTGAAGGCATGGTGTATGCCTCGGTTTTAAGGCCCCCTGCTTTCGGTCAGGTTCTGGAATCGTACGATGCCGCGGATGCAAAAGCAATGCCCGGCGTTATCGATGTTATCAGAATAGGGGAAAGGGGAAGAAAATTGCTTGAAGGAGGAAAAAAGAACTGGACGGTACAATTGGCCAATACGGATAAGGTAGTGGTCATTGCCAAATCTACTTGGGATGCCATGCAGGGAAAAAAGGCCATAAAGGCTACGTGGTCCAACAATTCTACCTTGGAAAGTACTACGGCACATGATGCGTTGTTGACGAACCTTTTAGATGGTGATGAATTTAGGACCCTTAGAAAAGATGGTGATGTTGAAAAAGCATTTAAGAATGCGGACCAAATCATCGAACGAACCTATGAATCTCCGTTCCTGCCTCACAATTGTATGGAACCCATGAATTTTTATGCGGATGTGACCGATACTAAAATTCATTTGGTGGGGCCCATACAAACCCCGGAATCCAGTGCAGAGGCCGTGGCCCAACTGTTAGAGCGCGACCTAGAAGATGTGCATTGTGAAATGACCCGTATGGGGGGCGGTTTTGGAAGAAGGCTATACAGTGATTTTGTTCTGGAGGCCGCAGAAATTTCAGATGCCATCCGAAAACCTGTAAAAATGGTTTCTTCCAGAGAGGATGATATGACTACGGGCGTATATCGTCCGGCCATTAAATATCGCATTAAAGCAGGTTTGAAAGATGGGCAAATCTCCGGATATCAGTTAAAGGAGGCGGCGATCAATGGAAATATGTACGGATTGATTCCTAATTTTTTTCCTGCCGGGGCTTTGGAGAACTATCAAGTAGATGTGGCCAATTATCAAAGTAATATTACTACAGGGGCCTGGAGGGCGCCTTTTACCAATTTCCTTTCCTTCGCAGAGCAGAGCTTTTTAGACGAAGTAGCGGAGGCCCTGGAAAAAGATCCGGTACAAATGCGTTTGGACCTCTTGCAAAAGGTTAAGGGAACTACGGATGAACGGATCCAATATTCCGCGGAACGTATGGAAGACGTAATCAATCTGGTTGTGGAAAAATCCGGGTATAGAACACCACAAGAAGGGGTTTATCAAGGTTTCTGTGCATATTACTGCCATAACACCCATGTCGCCGAAGTGGCGGATGTGGTCATGGAGCATGACCGACCGGTCGTAAAAAAGGTAACCGTTGCAGTGGATTGTGGTATCGTGGTCAATCCTTTGGGGGCTTTGAACCAAATTGAAGGAGGTGTTGTGGATGGTGTTGGACACAGTATGTACAGTGACTTTAAATTTAAGGATGGCCGACCAGAAAGCAATAATTATGATCAATATAGATTGATCCGTATGCGCGAGGCACCCCTAGTAGAGACCCATTTTGTGGAGAATACGTTAAGCCCAACAGGACTCGGGGAACCATCATTGCCCCCGGCCGGAGCGGCAGTTTCCATAGCCATGAATAAAGCGACCGGTAACCGATTGTACAAACAGCCCTTTATTAATAACATGAACACTAAAGAATTGGTAGGTTAGTCTATGGAAATACTTTTTTTTGGAATTGCAAAAGATATTGTAGGAGCCTCTCAAATGGCCTTTTCAACAGCGGATATGCCCTCTTCGGTAGCGGAATTAAAACAACATTTAATGGACTCCTATCCGGAATTTTCCAAGTTGAGCTCTTTGGCAGTCGCTGTGAATAGCGAATATGCCCAGGATGATGTACCTTTGGAAAGGAATGATGAGGTTGCCATTATTCCACCGGTAAGCGGAGGATAATGAAGAAAATTATTGACATCGTAGAAACTATTGATACTTCCCAGGTGTACACGGAACTGTCGGATACACAAAGTGGAGGTATCTGCGTTTTTATAGGAACGGTCCGGGAATTTACGGACCAACAGGAAGTTACGGCCTTAATGTTCGAGACCTATAGAAATATGGCACTTAAGGAGATGGACAAAATTGCCGAACAGGCTATGAAAAAATGGTCTTTGAACAAGGTTTTGCTCAGGCATGCCATAGGTGAAAAAGAAGTGGGAGAGCCCGTGGTAGTGGTTGGGGCTTCCTCTGCCCACCGACCGGAATGTTTTGAGGCATGTAGGTTCTTGATCGATACATTAAAAGAAACCGTACCCATTTGGAAAAAGGAAATATTTAAGGATAAATCGGTTTGGGTATCCGCACATCCTTAAGAAAACATCCGATAAGGAAGTAACCCCAAGGTAAGATGCTGATAGATAATCACAATAGAACCATAAATTACCTCCGTCTGGCGGTTACGGACAGGTGTAACTTGCGCTGCAATTATTGTATGCCTTCCGAAGGAATAGATTTTGTCAAGAACGATAAACTATTTACCATAGATGAGCTTTGCAGGCTGTCCGATATTTTAATTTCCCAGGGTATTGATAAAATCCGTATTACCGGAGGGGAACCTTTTGTCCGCAAAGATTTGATGGTATTGCTGAGGTATTTATCGGGCCTGGAAGGACTCAGGGATATTTCGGTAACTACCAATGCCACTTTGATCGGGCCTTACATTGATGAATTAAAAGCATTGGGTATTAAAAATATCAATGTGAGTTTGGATGCCATAGACAAAAGTACATTTGAACGGATTACCGGAAGGGATCAGTATGACGTGGTACACAATAATTTAATTCGCCTGATTTCCGAAGGCTTCAATGTGCGTATTAATTTTATTGCATTGGAAGGTCAGAATACCCAGGATATTCTGCCCGTTCTGGAATTGGCCAGGCATTATGATGTGTCCGTCCGGTATCTGGAAGAAATGCCCTTTAATGGAGGTTCCAAATTCTTCCGGTCCATTGCATGGGACTATAAAAGAATTCTGGGGCATATCAGGGAAGTCTATCCCGATTATTATCCGCTGGAATCCCCGGCAACCTCTACATCAATCAATTATAAAATTCCCGGTTTTAAAGGCACTTTTGGTGTTATTCCATCGTTTAGCCGTACTTTTTGCGGAAGTTGTAACCGTTTACGGATTTCGGCGACCGGAGATGTCATTACCTGCCTGTATGCCAAGGCCAGTACCAACCTAAGGGATATTATGAGGGGAACGAATGCCAAGGAAAAAATAAAGGAAGAAATAGTGAGAGCGGTCGGAAACCGGTCGAAAACAGGATTTGAGGCCCAAGAGAAATACGAAAATGTGTTTTCCAACTCTATGACATCAATAGGAGGATAATGATTAAAAAACTATCACATATCAATGAGGCCGGAAATGCGGCCATGGTAGATGTATCGGGAAAACGATCATCGTCCAGAACCGCAATAGCCTCGGGGAGCGTAAAATTTCCACCGGAAGTTTTTCAAACCTTGGCGGAACAGGATTTTCTGGGCAAAAAAGGAAGTATTGTACAAACAGCGGTCATTGCAGGAATTCAAGGTGTAAAAAAAACAGCGGATCTGATACCGTTGTGCCATCAGATCAATTTGTCTAAAATACATATTGATATTGTTCCGGGAAACAACGAGTTTCATATTACATGTACAGTGAAATGTGATGGTAAGACCGGGGTGGAAATGGAAGCGTTAACAGGGGTTTCCGTAGCATCCTTAACGATCTATGATATGTGCAAGGCCCTGTCACAGGATATTTGTATTGCCCAGGTTAAATTGGAACAAAAAACAGGAGGGAAAAATGACTTCCAACGCTAAGATATACGGATTGGTCCTCTCCGGAGGTAAAAGTACCCGCATGGGGCAGGACAAGGGACTTATAGCATACCATGGTATCCCCCAACGAGAGTATCTATATCACTTGCTGCATTCGGTTTGCGACAAGGCTTTTTTAAGTGTACGTTCGGACCAACTGAATGAAATATCCAACGATTTTAATACCATAAGGGATAAAGATGAGTTTAAGGGGCCTTATAACGGGCTGCTTTCGGCACACGGGCAATTTTCTGAAATAGCATGGCTCGTATTGGCCTGTGACCTGCCCCTAATGGACAAAATGGCCCTTGAGGAACTTATTGCGGCCAGGGATACCTCAAAAATGGCGACCGCGTTTGCGGATAAAACGAACCCGTTACCGGAACCGCTTTGTGCTATTTGGGAACCCCATGCCCTTGAAATTTCTATGGCATATCTGAGAGCAGGGAACGGTACTTGCCCCAGAAAATTCCTGATCAACAATGATGTGAAGTTGGTATTTCCGGAACACACCGATGTGCTGCTCAATGCCAATTCCGAGGTGGAGTATAAAGAAGCTTTGTTAAGATTAACGTCATGAATGCCGAAAGATACCACAGACAGATTATCCTAAAGGGTTTTGGACCTGAAAATCAGGTGAAACTAAAAAGGGCGAAGGTCTTGGTTATAGGTGCCGGTGGCCTTGGAGTTCCGGTTTTGAGTTATCTGAACGCCATGGGTGTAGGTACTTTGGGTATTGTTGATAATGATGTGGTTTCGGAATCCAATCTGCATCGCCAGGTACTTTATACCGAAGACCGGATAGGGCAATCGAAAGTTCATGCGGCAAAAGAAAAATTGCGAGCACAAAATTCAGAGACCGAAATCCAGGACTATAAAACGTATTTGGATGTTTCCAACGCACTGGAAATTATCAAGGACTATGATTTGGTCGTGGATGCTTCGGATAATTTCCCCACTCGTTATTTGTTGAACGATGCCTGTGTATTATTAAAAAAACCATTGGTTTATGGGGCTTTGCACGGTTTTGAGGGGCAAGTTTCCGTTTTTAATTACCAAAATGGCCCTACCTATCGCTGCTTGTTCCCGAATATGCCCAAAGCGGATGAGGTACCGGATTGTAACCAACACGGGGTTCTGGGCATTCTACCGGGAATCATAGGGAACTTCCAGGCATTGGAAGCGATAAAGGTACTTACGAATATGGGAACGGTACTATCCGGCACTCTGCTATTGTATGACGGGCTTTCACAACGTGTACAGCGCATGAATTTTACGTTGAACCCCGAAAATTTAAAATTGGATAGGTTATCTAACAATTATCACTTTGAATGTGAAGCACCCATAAAATCTATCGAAACCATAGAGGTACAAAACTTGCTTAAGGACCGTGCGATAGAATTGATAGATGTACGGACGGTGACGGAGTTTAATGCGAATCATTTAAAAGGTGCCAAACATATCCCTTTGGATGCATTGGAGCAGAGGGTGAATGAAATAGATATGGATGCTCCCGTTTATATCATATGTCAATCGGGTATCCGTAGTCAAAAGGCGGTGCGATTACTTCAGCGATTGTTCCCCGATAAAGAATTCATAAATGTGGCAGGAGGTATGACCGTATAAATACTTATGCTGATACCTATTGAACATTTAACGCTTCTTTGTTTGGGATTTTTTATTGTGGCTACCCTGTATTCTTCCGTTGGTTTTGGTGGGGGATCTAGTTATTTGGCTTTATTGACACTCTTTTTGACCAGTTTTTTTGTCATTCGTTCCATAGCTTTGGTATGTAATTTGGTCGTAGTTTTGGGGAGTACATATCTCTATTTCAAGAATGGGCATGCCAAGTTGAAGGATTTTATGCCTTTCGTCTTAACAAGTATTCCCTTGGCATTTTTAGGGGCTTCCTTTAAATTAAAGGAAAACATTTTTTTTGTTGTGCTGGGTATTTCCTTGATTTTGTCGGCCATTTTCTTAATCGTGCAAACGTTTATGGTGTTGGATCCGCAACGCGAAACCAAACAATACCCGAACTATTTGAGTTATATTTTGGGTGCGGGAATCGGTTTTCTATCAGGACTTGTGGGCATCGGGGGCGGTATTTTTCTGGCACCTGTATTAAATCATTTAAAATGGGATAAGGCTATAAAAATTGCAGCTTTGGCCAGTTTCTTTATTTTGGTGAATTCTATTTCGGGTTTGGGCGGACTCTTTGTGAACGGGACTATAGACCTGCCCTGGATAGAGACCATATGTTTGGTGCTTGCCGTATTTTTGGGCGGGCAATTGGGTATTCGTTTAAGCCTGCGCCAATTGTCGGCCAATGGGATTAAAAGGGTTACTGCCCTTTTGGTCTTTATCGTTGGAATTAGGGTATTGTTGGCGAACGGTTTGGGAGTTTTGTAGTTTATGATATATGAAATTATAGTTTCTTTTTTCCTCCAAAAGAGGGGTTTTTAAAAATTATTGAATGATCACATTTCAGGAAGCCTGTCAAAAAGTACTGGAACATCCATTGGATTTGGGAACCGAAACTGTGTCCCTGTTAGAAAGTACAGGCCGTATTTTGGCTGAGCCAATAGTAGCTGACCGGGATTTCCCACCTTTCAATAGGGCTACTAAAGACGGTATCGCAATTCAATATACTGCCATTGAAAACGGGGTTCAAAAATTTGCTATTGAAGGTGTTGCCAGTGCGGGAATGCCACAACAGGAACTAAAAAATGGCAATGCCTGTTTGGAGGTTATGACGGGGGCCGTAGTGCCTTCCCATACGGATACCATAGTGATGTACGAACATTTGAGTATAGAAAATGGTCGGGCCACCTTGAACAAAGAAGTTATCAAAGGTCAGAATATCCATTACAAGGGTAGCGATACAAAACAGGGTACGCTTGTCATAGAAGCCGGTACAAAAATTACCCCGGCCGAAATTGGTGCAATGGCTTCTGTAGGTAAAGCACAGGTGTTGGTAAAGGCCCTGCCCAGGGTATGTGCCATAGCCACGGGAAATGAACTGGTAAATATTGATATAATCCCGGAACCCCATCAAATACGAAAATCCAATAGTATTACCCTGCAGGCCGCCATGTCCTTCATGGGGATTTCCGCTACCTCTATGCATCTGCCAGACGATAAGGAGAGTATTGAAAAGGGATTGGAGAGAGCATTAAAAGAAAATGATGCCCTATTGTTAAGCGGTGGTGTTTCCAAAGGAAAGTTTGATTTTATTCCTGAGGTTATGGAGGCACTGGGGGTAGAGAAAGTATTTCATCGTGTGGCCCAACGCCCCGGGAAACCTTTTTGGTTTGGCATACATAAAAAACGAAAGACCGTTATCTTTTCCTTTCCCGGGAATCCGGTATCTACATTTGCGAATTACCATTTGTATTTTCTGCCGTGGTTGTACACCTCCTGGAACATTCCGTTGGAAAAGCAATTTGTGAAATTGGCGATCGAAATTCAGGTTACTCCCCCTTTGACCCGTTTTATACAGGCAAAAACGCATTGGGAAGACGGTGTTTTATATGCCACCCCCATAACCGAAAACGGTTCCGGTGATTTGACGAGTTTGACCAAAGCGGACGGATTTATCTGTTTGGAACCCCGCAAAGATTACTATGGGATAGGGGAGTCGGTATGGTTTGTAGAAACACGTTGATTTATGCAACTAAAAGATCAATGGTATAAGTGTTTTTTGTGTTAATTTGAAGGTATAAAGATGTATTATACATCTGTATAAAGAAGTTAGGGCACATTTAGGAATAATCTATTTTAAAAATCAAAATGTATCATTGTATAAAACGTTGAATATGAATACTCTACAGATAAAATCAAGAATTAAAAAGTGCTTGACAACGTTCCGGAAAATGTACTCGAGGAGATTTTGAATTATCTAGATGAAATTCAGGGAAAATCGGCCGACAAAGTTGTCATGTCCCAACGACTTCGCAAAATTCTTTCTGAGGATAAAGAATTGCTCGAAAAGCTTGCACAATGATCGACTTAAAGCAGGCTTTATGCACTCATCAAATTTTGATTGAAAAGTTTGGGGGTGCAGATGGAATTAAAGATCAATGAAAAGCCATAGTCCACTCGTAACTTTGCTATCTTTGGTTTACAGCGGAAAATCCGCAAGGATTTTCACGCAACTACTTATAGACGAGACTATTGTGCATAATTTGAATACAAATCTGAAATAAAAAATAATATATACAAATAACCTTTAGATTAATGAAAACAAAACTATTTACTTTATTATTTATAGCCTTTACAAGTATAGCAACGTTATATGCGCAACGGCAAATTTTAAATTTAAACAATGGCTGGGAATTTAGGTATGGTTATGAAGTCAATAGAAATAAAAAAACAAAAATAAACTTACCACATACATGGAATACAAAAGATGCTTTAGGTGGTAATATAGATTATTATAGAGGTTTAGGGGTGTACACAAAGACACTGGAAATTAAACAAGCGTGGGAAGGTAAAAGGTTGACGATACGATTTCTAGGGGCAAATTTGGTGGCAAACGTTTTTATCAATGGGAAGCACGTTGGAGAACATAGGGGAGGGTACACCGCTTTTGCATTTGATATTACCCCGTTTGTGAATTTTGGCAAAGAAAATTTGATCACGGTAAAAGTTAACAATGCCCCACAGCTTGATGTTATGCCCTTATTGGGAGACTTTAATTTTTACGGAGGTCTGTATCGTGATGTTCAGTTGTATGTAACGGAACATGACTGCATTTCTTTATTGGATCATGGGTCGGAAGGTGTATATCTTCATCAAGACAAAGTCGACAATGATAGCGCTTCCGTTCGTGCAGTGGTTAAACTTTTAGGTGAAAATACGGTAAAAGTGAACGTAACCGTTTTAGACGATTTGGGAAATGAAACATTTAGAGCCTCACAAGTTAAAAATGATAAGAACGATCAAATAACCATTCCCATAGAAATTAACGAGCCTCACCTTTGGAACGGTACATTGGATCCTTATTTATATAGCGTTAAAGTACAACTTGAAAAAGATAAAAAAATAATAGATGAAGTAATTGTGCCGTTGGGGTTGCGCTATTTTCATGTAGATCCGGATAAAGGAGTGTTCTTAAATGGTGAATATGTTCAACTTAAAGGGGTTTGCAGACATCAGGACAGGCCAGAATTGGGCAATGCCCTAGCATCGTTCCATCACCAGGAGGATGTAGAGATTATGAAAGACATGGGAGCCAATGCCTTACGTATGGCACATTACCCGAACGACCCATATATGTATGAATTGACAAATACCGAAGGCTTTTTGGTGTGGAGCGAAATACCATTTGTAGGACCGGGTGGTTATGCCGACAAAGGATATGTTGATATGCCAAGTTTTAAAGAAAACGGTAAGGATCAACTTATTGAAATGATACGTCAGAACCTGAATCATCCTTCAATATTGTTTTGGGGATTATTCAATGAATTAAAAGAAGATGGGGACAATCCGGTAGCCTATATTAAAGAATTGCAAAATTTGGCGAACGCTGAAGACCCTTCTAGAATAACCACATCCGCTAGTAACCGATCTGGAGAAATAAATACTATAACCGACCTTATTGCGTGGAACTTGTATTTTGGTTGGTATGGCGGAAATCCCTCAGGTATTGGAAAGTGGGCAGACGGGAAACATGCCGAAATGCCAGATACGCCTATTGGAATTAGTGAATACGGTGCAGGAGCAAGTATACTACATCAAAGTGAGGAATTAAAGAAAACGAATCCGGGGAGTTATTGGCACCCGGAGAACTGGCAGACTTATTTTCATGAAGAGCATTGGGAGCAAATTGATGAACGTCCATTTATATGGGGCTCATTCATTTGGAATTTATTTGATTTTGGTGCCGCTCATCGTACAGAAGGCGAAAAGGATGGTAAAAACGATAAGGGAATTGTCTCATTTGACCGTAAAGATAAAAAAGATGCATTTTATTTTTATAAGGCCAATTGGAACAAAAACGACCCAATGATCCATATTGCGGAACGAAGACTGATCCATAGAACAAAAGTGGAACAGACCATTAAAGTATATTCCAATCAGAAGAAAGTGAGGCTGTGGGTCAATGGAAAAGAATATACCCCGTCAAGTAACACCGCGGATTATTCACGCTTTTATTTTAACGTAACACTTTTGCCGGGAGAAAATAAAATTATAGCCACAGGTAAAAAGGGTTTAAAGGATGTTATTCGGATTCATTTAAAAAAACATTGAAACATCAATGTTCAAAATGAACGGCCTGACCGAATATAAAAGCCGGTTTAGGCGAGATTGGAAGTGGTTTATTCCCTTGGTCGTCATTTTAACTTTGTATCTTTTGTTTTTATTCAAAAACTAGGCGGGAATATTATGGAAATCGCCAAGGTCCATTCGGAATCACCCCTTTGCGATAATGTGCTGGAAATAGCAAAAAAAGATGAAAAAGTAATACAAATATTAGGGGAATTGCAGCCCCTCGGTAAATTGGCGATCTTTGAAGGTGTGCATAAATATTCAAATGACTACAGTACACTTAACATTACGGTTAACGTTATTGGTTCAAAAGAGAGAGAAAAATAAGAAGTAAAATGGATATTTTGGCGGATAGGAATGGAGGCGAATGGATTTATAAAACCATAAATATCCGGATCAAAAAACCAGAGGATTTAAAACAAACCATTAAAGTAATAAAGTAAATCGTATTTTTGATACTATCATTTGATACTATCATAATGAAACCTCCTTACGAGATAACATCGGCTGTTCTTCAATTAATAACTTCTATTTCGGAAAAAATAGGAGAGGTAAACGCAAATTTTCTCGATAAACCTTCTCCAAAATTGAGGAAACAAAATAGAATTAAAACGATTCATTCATCTTTAAAAATAGAAGGAAACACACTGACAGAAGAACAAATAACGGCTCTTCTTGAAAATAAAAAAGTTGTTGGCCCCAAAAAAGACCTTGTTGAAGTATTGAACGCTATCGAGGTTTATGAAAATTTAGGGAAATATGATCCAATTAACGAAAAATCATTTTTAAATGCCCACTTGAACTTAATGGGCAATTTAATCGAAAATGCCGGAAAATATAGAAATAAAAACGTTGGTATTGTTAAAGGCTCAAAAGTGGAACATTTGGCCCCTCCATTTGAAAATGTACCTTTTTTAATGAGAAAGCTTTTTAATTACCTGGAAAAATCGGACGAAATAGAATTAATTAAAAGTTGTGTCTTTCATTACGAAATGGAATTTATTCACCCTTTTTTAGATGGTAATGGAAGGATAGGCAGATTGTGGCAAACCTTAATCTTAATGCAGAAATATCCAGTATTCGAATACCTGCCATTTGAAACCTTAATAAGCATTGAACAGAAAAAATACTATAACGCATTAGCCGAATCGGATAAATCCGGAAAGTCAACAAAATTTATTGAATATATGCTTACCGTCATTGATAGTTCACTAGACGAAATATTGAATTTTAGTAATCGAACTTTAAAAGAAAAAGATAGATTGGAGTATTTTATTTCTTTGAATATACAGGAATTTACTAGAAAAGATTATATGAATGTTTTTAAGGACATTTCTTCTGCCACGGCCAGTCGGGATTTAAAAAGAGGGACAGAATTAAATTTATTCAATAAAATAGGAGAACTAAGCAAGACAAAATACAAACTAATAATCGGGGGAAACAATACCTATCGATAGGGTCTTGACTAATTAATTCCAAAGTGTATACCTTCCGATCACCAAGAGCTATATAATGCAAGGTTACGTTTAAACAGCACTCTTTTTGAACCTGCCGATCGTCATTTGAATTTGGACTTATAACGGATAGGCCTTATGATAAGCCACCAGTAAAGAGACCACAGCATTATAACTTTGTATTCCCTTAGGTTGGTTGTTCGCTTTTAAAAAAGAATTGAACATGGATTTAAAAAGTGGTTCCAACGGGTTTTCATAAGATTTCCAAAATTCCCTCATTTCCTGAAAATTCAGCTTTACGCCCTCGTTCAATTCCGTAAGCAGCCTATTAAAAATATCCTTATCGCCTCTTCTGATATCGTTCAAGCAATACCCCAAAGCATAGGCATAGGCCGTATATTGAAAATAATCGTCCGTATTGTTTATGGTGGCCAGATAACCGATAAAATTGGTCTCGTCTTCTGCGGAGTACCCCAATTGATGCCCCATTTCATGCCCTGCGACTACGGGAAACCTGAAATTGGGCAACCTGCCATTCACCTGTGCCTCATTGGTAAAAGGGTTTAGATAACCGGCATAGCCCATATAGGTCAATAGCGTGCTAAAAAGCGATGTCTTGACACTCTCTTTCTCATAATCCAAAAAATCATGCTTTCTGGACAATAATCGGTACCCTTCCAGACTTTTTTGAAACATTTCTTCCTGAGTATATGGAATTTGGACCTTGATCCCCGTATCCCCGGTAATCTTAAATTGAGCCTCATTGGTTTTAGCGATAAGGGCTTTGGTAAAATCCACTAATTCCTGATAGTCATTGGTTTCTCCGAGCCGTAATTTTTCCCCGATGGGTTGCCGGTAATAATTAAAGCCCCACATGAAATGAAAAGTAAAATAAGCTATGGAAAGTACCATGGCGATATTTCGTAAAAACCCAAGCTTGTTCGT
The DNA here is from genome assembly GCF_047345125.1 of Maribacter spongiae. Taxonomy (NCBI): domain Bacteria; kingdom Pseudomonadati; phylum Bacteroidota; class Flavobacteriia; order Flavobacteriales; family Flavobacteriaceae; genus Maribacter; species Maribacter spongiae. The sequence continues at coordinate 64,165 of NZ_JBLFEQ010000007.1, forward strand.
CCAAATGTTTCCCCTGTTTTTATAACAATACCCTATGGCAAGAACGATCAATATAAAATAGAGAATATCTCCCAAGGAAAAAGGGATCCAACCTAACAACCCTCTAAAGAATTTGGAAATTAATGGATAGAGGCCGTTACTGTAATAGGTCTCTATAAGTTGCGTTTGGTTGCCCAGACCTTTGACCAAAAGTATTTGCGGTATAATAGAGAGGGCTATTCCATTTTTTAAGGACATCTTCATGGTTTCAAAAATAGCGAAATCCTTTTGCTATCTGTATTTTTGGACTTTATAAATAGACCCTAATGAATAAGGAAATAAAAGAGTTGGAACCAAAGGTGGTCTGGACAAATTTTACTGATTTGAATGCAGTGCCCAGACCCTCAAAAAAAGAGGGCCGTGTAATCGCTTTTATGATGGGTTTTGGCAGGTCGCTCGGGCTGGAGACCTTCACCGATACCGTTGGAAACGTAATTATTCGAAAACCCGCCAGTAAAGGGATGGAGGACAGAAAAATGGTGACGTTGCAATCCCATTTGGATATGGTACATCAAAAAAATGCGACAGTCGATTTTGATTTTGATACCCAAGGGATATCCATGTATGTGGATGGCGATTGGGTAAGGGCCAAAGGAACCACATTAGGAGCGGACAACGGGATGGGCGTAGCGGCCATCATGGCCCTGTTGCAGCAAACGGATATTCCCCACCCGCCCTTGGAAGCCTTATTCACTATTGATGAAGAAACGGGTATGACCGGGGCATTTGGACTAAAAGAAGGAGTTCTTCAAGGGGAGATACTGTTGAATCTGGATACGGAGGAAGATGACGAAATAGATATTGGTTGTGCCGGTGGGATCGATGTTACGGCTGAAAGGAGTTATGATGAAAAACCCCGGGAGCAAGGGGATATTGGATTTGAGATTACCGTAAAGGGCCTTAATGGAGGGCATAGTGGAATAGATATTCATAAAGGCCTGGGCAATGCCAATAAAATAATGAACCGTTTACTTTATGTTGGCCTGGCGTACAATATGCGTATTGCCGTTTTGGAAGGTGGCGGTCTGCGCAATGCCATTCCCCGGGAAAGCTGGTGTAGCATGAATATATATAAAACCCTGGAATCCCCATTTTTAGAGGCTTTTAAAAAAACGGCCCATGAGATTAAGTCGGAACTAAGGACTATGGAGCCGGCATTGAGCATTACTATTTCTCCCTGTAAAGCTTCTGAAAAAGTTATGGAACCTGATGTCCAATCTAAAACGATAAAGGCTATTCTGGCGGCCCATAATGGTGTTTATGCTATGAGTGCTTCTATTCCGGATTTGGTAGAGACTTCAAACAATATTGCAAAGGTTGAGGTCAGGAAGGGTGAAATACGAATAGGCTGTTTAACACGATCTTCGGTCGAATCCGCTAAAATAGATCAGGCCCATGCCCTAAAATCAGTTTTTGAACTGGCTAATTTTAAAGTATCCTTTAGTGGTTCATATCCTGGATGGAATCCCAACACCGATTCTGAAATATTGAATATTACCAAAAAAGTCTATACGGATTTATTCAAGGAATCGCCCAAAGTGATTGCCTGTCATGCAGGTTTGGAATGTGGTATTTTGGGACAAAATTATCCGGATATGGATATGGTCAGCTTTGGCCCCACCATTATGGGGGCACATTCTCCCGATGAGCGGATAAGTATTTCATCGGTCCAAAAATTTTGGCGCTTTTTATTGGCTGTTTTACAGCAAACACCAAAAAAGTAACGTGCAAAAAAACCCGCTTGTAAATCAAGCGGGCTCGTATCCTTAAAAAGGAAAATTACTCTGTAATTCCCGTAATTTCTATATCAAAGACCAAGTTGGCATTTGGGGGAATAGGGCCGCCGCCTTGTTCTCCATAACCCAGGTGTGGGGGAATATAAAACCGTGCTTTATCGCCCACTTCCATAGTGAGAATCGCTTCTTTAAAACCTGGAATCATGGGCATGTCGGGACTATAGGTCAAGGACATTGGATCCAAACTGCCACGGTGCATTCTGGTAATCTCTTTTAACCTCTGATATTTTTCCGCTATTTCACTATAATTGGTATCGAATAGAGTACCATCTTCCAAATATCCGGCGTACATAACATTTATCTTTTGTCCAATTTTTGGTTTTTGGTCCGTACCTTCGTTCAGGACCACCATTTTTAAACCTGATGGCAAAGCTTTTGCTGTTTCTTTTTGCGTTGCCAAAGTTGTAGCGAACCCCGCCTTCATTTTATTTACCTTGGCCAGTTTTTCCGCTTTTTCTTTTTCTATTGCCGCCAATCGATCTTCTTCGTTCGCAAAATAATCGGTCATTATCTGTACCGCATCAAATTTTCTGGCCGCTTTTCCATTGCGTATGATCTCAATGGTTTTCATACTTATGCTATCCGTAGGCATGTCTCTAACTCCCACTTTTGTATTTGCAATAGAATCCACTACATTCAAGCCTTCTATAACTTCGCCAAAAACCGTATGCTTACCGTTTAACCATGGAGTTGGTTTGTGAGTTATAAAAAATTGGCTTCCATTCGTAGTAGGGCCTGAATTGGCCATGGACAGAATACCTTTTTTGTCGTGTATCAAAGAATCATTGAATTCGTCCATGAATTTATAGCCGGGGCTTCCGCTTCCTGTTCCCGTTGGATCACCACCTTGGATCATAAAATCTTTGATTACCCTATGAAAAATAATGCCATCATAATATTTTTTTCCTTTATACTGTTCGCTCACAAAAGGATTTTCCCCCTCCGCTAGGGAAATAAAATTGGCGACGGTAACGGGTGTTTTTTCATATTCCAGCTTAACAATGACATCCCCTTTGGTCGTTTTGATATCTGCAAAAAGGCCATCGCCCAAATCGGCACGCTGACTCGTTTTACAACTGGCCATTGCCAAGGCGATCAGGGAAATGAGGTACATTCTTTTTATCATAATCAATTTAATTTTCTGTGTTAGGTTCTTGTTTTTCTATTTTTAAAATGGATATAGTCGATTTTAAGGGAACATTGCCCCCAATTTTATTATTGTCCCCATGATAGCCATATGCCATGGACGAAGGAAATAAAAATGTGGCTTTCTCCCCTTCCTTTAATAATTTTACGGCCTCCCTTAGTCCTTGAAACAGTTCTTGCCTGTCTACCTTATAGTTGACTATGCCTATAGTTTCCTTTGAATAAATGGTGTCGTTGTCCAATGTTAGGATATTATAGTCCATAATGACCAGGTCACCCGTTTTTGGGGTATATGTAGCGGTTTCGTTCACGGTATGGTAATGATACCATGAACCGGTGGAGCTATGGGTGTAATCCTTTAGAGAGTCCAGTCGGACAATTTCCTGGATTTTCTTTTCCTCGGCTTCTAAAAGCCTTTTGCTCCTTTCAATGGATTCCTTGAAAAAACTCCCGCTCTTGGTCCGGACCGGTCTTCTGGGTTCCGGGCCGTTACAGTTCCATAGGTTTAGGATCAAAAGAAAAAGAAGACCGTTTCTCATGCGTTCAATAACTTCTTATATTGCGGTAATAACGATAAAAAATACGAGGTGGTCTCTGGAATGGATTTTTCACTTTTTCCACCTGCCGCATTAGTATGCCCGCCGCCTTCAAAATGTTTCCGGGCAAAATCGTTCACGGAAAAATCGCCTACGGACCTGAAGGATATCTTTAGAATGCCCTCTTCCTTATTTTCAATGAATATGACCGCAAATCGGACCCCCTCTAGGGTAAGACCATAATTTACAAAACCTTCCGTATCTCCCTTCACATAGTTATAGTTGTCCAGTTCCTCTTGGCTCAATGTAATATAGGCCGTATTGAATTCCTTAAGAATGACCATATTGTTCAATGCACGGCCCAAAAGATGCAATCTGCTCGGTGCATTGGTATCGTAGATCCGGTGATGTATTTCGGTCCCCTCGGCACCTTTATCTATTAAATCGGCAATTACCCTGTGTGTAGTACCGGTGGTGCCCCTAAATTTAAACGAACCGGTATCCGTCATAATACCGGTATATATACAATTTGCCATTTGATGATCGATCAGGTCCGCATCTCCCAAATTGGATATGAGATGATATACCATTTCGCAAGTAGAACTCATATTTACATCGGAAAACATGATTTGGGCATAATCCGACGGTTCTTGGTGATGATCCACCATGACAAAGGCGGTATCCAGAGCTTCCAGTGTTTTGGTCATTTGGCCCACGCGGCCCAAATGGTTAAAGTCCAAGGTGAAAATAATGTCCGCTTCTTCCAGTTTTTTTTTGCATATCGAATTTTTATTTTCAAAATTCAATATTTGATTTGCTCCGGGCATCCATTTTAGAAACTTTGGAAAATCATTGGGAGAAACAATAACAGCTTTATGGCCCTTTATATTCAGATAATGCCAAAGTGCCAATGTGGATCCTATGGCATCGCCATCAGGGTTTTTATGGGGTATGACTACTATTTTCTTAGGTGATGAAAGTAGCTCCTTAAGTGCATTGATATGCTCAAAATTCATGGGCGCAAAGATACAATTTAATCTAATATAATTCCTCGGGTTTTTCCCGGGAGTTTATGTTTTCATTGCTTCTTGGGAACGGTTTAAATCATTTTTGCGACTTGTTTTAAATGAGTTCGTTATCATCGATTTTTGTCGGATTAAAATTATTTTGGAATATTTTGTGATGGTAATGCCGTTGTGCTTATATAGGAACAATAGCATTAAAAATTGTTTGTTGTAGGGAAAACCGTATTTTTGCGCAAAATTTTGAAACATGGGTGCAAACAGAACTTTTACGATGATTAAACCAGATGCGGTCGAAAATGGTCATATTGGGGCTATTTTGGAAAAGATTACCGCTGCAGGGTTTAAGATCGTTGCTATGAAATATACACAATTGAGCAGAAGGGACGCCGAGGAGTTTTATGCGATTCACAGAGAACGTCCATTTTTTGGGGAATTGGTACAGTTTATGACCAGGGGGCCTATTGTGTCGGTCATTTTGGAAAAAGATAATGCCGTTGAAGATTTTCGTGCATTGATCGGTTCCACAAATCCGGCAGAAGCGGCAGAGGGAACCATTCGAAAATTGTTTGCTAAAGATATAGGAGAAAACGCGGTACATGGTTCGGATAGCGATGAAAATGCCGCTATTGAAGGTGCTTTTCATTTTTCCGGTAGAGAGATCTATTAGTTTTCTCGGTTTGCCACATAATTTAAAAAGCCCGTCAGGTTTTAAAACCTGACGGGCTTTTTTTATCGCAATACCAATTTCTTGACCAGGACCTTGCCCAATTCTTCATTGAGCATCGTTATGATCTTGGTTTTTCCCAGACTTAGTTCTTCTCGCAGAACGGAGGACGATAGCGAAACGAACAAGGTATCCCCCTTAAGCTCTACAGCGGTCGTATAGCTGTTTACACCGTTCCCCATAAGATTTATCCAGGCCGTTTTGGCATCTACCTTATTGATGCCCTGCTGCAACTTATTTTTCTGAATGAAGGCGGAAAGCACTTCTTTCATGGAAAGATCATCATTTTCCCTTTTTGCCATCAGGGTGTTATTTTAAGGGGTTCGTATCGTTTATAATGGTATATGATATTATCATTGTTTTTTACCGAAAATGATGATTCGGATATTTCTTGAATGACCTCCCTCCATGCACTCAGGTCATTTTTATAATGCATGATAAAAATATTTTCTTCTTTTAATATGATGAAAGGTTCCGCATCGTCCGAAGTCTCAAAATTACCATTGAACTTTGGATTGACTTTTTTTCGGAATCCTTTTAACGAATCAATTTTAATGAAATCAATATTCATATTGACCTTATAGACCTTCTTTTGTCCGTTGGGAAATTCAACTTCCGAAATCTCCCAATACCCGTTTAACAACCGTAAATCGTTTTCGGTAATGGAGTTTGTGCAGGCGACACATAGTAAAACTAAGAACAAGTTGGCGATCCGCATACTACAATTTAAATATTTTATAGGTCTGATGTATTTTTTTTACCACATTTTCGGTACGTTCCGCATGGGTATCGCTCACAAATATCTGCCCAAAATTGGAATCGTCCACCAAAGCGACAATATGCGCCACTCGGTTTTCATCGAGTTTATCAAAGATATCGTCCAGGATTAAAATGGGTGTGGTATTGGATTGTTCTTTCATAAAGTGGAACTGTGCGAATTTTAAGGCGATCAAAAAAGATTTTTGCTGCCCCTGACTCCCAAATTTTTTTATGGGATATTCCTTGATCTTAAAACTGAGGTCATCTTTATGAATACCCACACTGGTATATTGTACGGCCCTGTCTTTTTCTAAGCTTTTCTCCAAAAGACCGGATAGATCGTCTTTGTACAGTTTACTGTCATATCTAAGGTCTACTTTTTCGGTATCGCCTGTTATAGCCTTGTATTGCTCTTGAAAAATGGGAATAAAGGCTGTTACGAATTCTTTTCTCTTTTCAAAGATTTCGTTTCCAAAGGTTTGTAATTGCTTGTTATAGACCTCCAATGTGGCAGGTTCAAAAGTATGGTTTACGGCAAAATATTTTAACAGGGCATTTCGTTGGGCAAGCACCTTGTTATAGTTCATCAAGGCTTTAAGATAGGACTTGTCCGATTGTGAAATAACACCGTCCATAAACTTTCTTCGGGTGTCGCTTCCCTCAATAATAAGATCCCTGTCGGCAGGAGAGATAATGACCAGGGGGAGCAGACCTATATGATCGGCGAACCGTTCGTAAGGTTTGCCGTTTCTCTTGATGATTTTTTTGGTATTCCGTTTTAGGCTGCAAACAATCTTTTCCGTTCTTTCGTCCTTCTCGAAAGTACCATCGATTACAAAGAAATCCGCATTGTGTTTTATGTTTTGGGAAGATACGGGGTTAAAATAACTCTTGCCAAAGGACAGGTGATAGATGGCATCCAGAATATTGGTCTTCCCCACGCCATTGTCACCTACAAAGCAATTTATTTTAGCGTCGAACTCCAAATCCTTGGATTCAAAATTCTTATAATTAATGAGTGATAGTTGCTTTAATATCATGAAAAACGCCGTGAATTTTAGTGTAAAAGCGTTGATAGGAGCTTAAAATATCCAAAAATAACGAATAAATAGAGTATGGGATTTCAATAAAAACTTTATTTTTGCGCGACCAACAAAATAAGTTATGGCAACATACAAGAAAAGAGGTTTTAAGCCCAAAACAAAGGCTGAAACCCAGGAGTTTGATGAGCAGGAAAGTACAACGGCAGAAGTATTCAGTACACTGGATGAGAGTGCTTCCAAGACCGAAGAATGGGTTTCCCGAAACCAAAATTATATTTTGGGGGTCATAGGTGTCATCGCTATTGGGGTATTGGGATATTTGGCGTTCAATCAGTTTGTACAAAAGCCCAAGGAGACCAATGCCGCCAATGAAATGTACTATCCGCAGCAGTATTTTGACCAAGCCTTGACCAGTGCTACGGCAAAAGATTCCTTGTTTACGTTGGCTTTGGAAGGAGCCGAAGGAAAATATGGATTTTTGGATATCATTGATGAGTATAAAGGTACCAAAGCGGCTAATTTGGCAAATTATTCCGCTGGGATGGCCTATTTGAATATGAATAAATATCAAGAGGCTATTGATTATCTGGAGGATTTTAAATCTGACGATGATGTACTCGGAGCTTTGGCCAAAGGTGGTTTGGGAGATGCCTTTGTGCAATTGGACCAGGCTTCCGATGCGTTGGGTTATTACGAGGCCGCCATAGCGCACAGTACAAATGAATACACGACCCCAAAGTTTTTACATAAGGCCGGAATTACGGCATTGGAGATGGGAAATAAGGAAAAGGCCTTGGATTATTTCCAAAGGATCAAGGATGAATTTTCAACTTCTGATGCGGGTAAAACGATAGATGCCTTCATCGGAATGGCAAAAAGCGGTACATAATGGCTACCTCGACCAAAAATTTATCCGCTTACGATAAAACAACGATCCCAAATGCGAAAGACCTTCGGTTTGGGATCGTTGTTTCTGAATGGAACCCAAAAATCACGGAGGGGCTTTTTAAAGGTGCGGAAACGGCTTTGTTGGATTGTGGTGCCTTGGTTTCTAATATTGTTAGATGGGATGTTCCCGGAAGTTTTGAACTTGTTTTTGGTTGTAAAAAGATGATCGAACGGGGAAGGTTCGATGCCGTTATCGCCATAGGAAGTGTGATACAGGGAGAGACCAAACATTTTGATTTTGTTTGTAGTGCCGCTGCACAGGGAATCAAGGACTTGAACGTGCGTTTTGAAACTCCCGTAATTTTCTGCGTACTTACGGATAATAATCTGCAACAAGCCATAGATCGCAGTGGTGGTAAACATGGCAATAAGGGTACGGAAGCCGCTATAGCTGCTATTAAAATGGCCTCATTGGGCAGATAGCTTTACTTTTTATAATTCCATCATCGGATATTATCGAAACTTTTGACTTCAACTTAAACTCGTTGTTGCCTTCTGTTAACAATTTTTGGCATTCCTGTTGATGCCCTTTTTTTGATTTTAAGTAACTTTGAATCTATGGGGATGTTGAGTAAAATAACACGTTTACGAAAGAACAGACAATTTGAGTATAGTCCTAGATATTATGATGGTCAAGGAAAGGGCAACCCATATAAGATAGAACCAAAATTCGATCAATTCAGAAGTACTTTACATAAACAAAGAGGGTTGAAGAATAAGATTAACAATGCCTTTGAGGATGCTAAGCGTAAAGGAGACCGTAATCTTAAGCTGCGAATAATCGTTATTTTTGCTGTTTTGCTATTTCTGGCGCTTTACATCCTTGATTTTGACCTTTCAATTTTCTTTACTGAATAATGGCGGATATTATTAGACTTTTGCCGGACCATGTGGCCAATCAAATAGCTGCGGGAGAGGTGGTACAACGCCCTGCCTCTGTGGTCAAGGAACTTTTAGAAAATGCCATAGATGCCAGGTCTACGGAAATAAAGTTGATCGTTAAGGATGGGGGCAAAACCTTGATTCAAGTAGTGGACAATGGTACGGGGATGAGTGAGACCGATGCCCGCTTCAGTTTTGAAAGGCATGCGACCTCCAAGATCCAAAAAGCGGAAGACCTGTTCAATTTACATACCAAGGGTTTTCGTGGTGAGGCCCTGGCTTCTATAGCCGCCATTGCCCATGTGGAAATGATGGCCCGTACAGACGGTGAGGAAGTGGGTACCCATATAAAAATCGAAGGAAGTAAGGTCGTGAGCCAAGAGGTCGCAGTGGTTCCCAAGGGAACTTCATTGTTGGTAAAGAACCTTTTTTTTAATATCCCCGCCCGGCGTAATTTCCTGAAATCCGATCAAGTGGAATTACGTCATATTACGGATGAGTTTCACCGGGTGGCCTTGGCACACCCTAATATTGCATTTTGCTTTTATAACAATGGCAGTGAGGTCTTTAATTTGCCCGTTGCTGATTTTAAAAAAAGAATTGTTCACATATTCGGGAGAAAGACCAATGAAAAATTGGTCCCGGTCCAGGAAGAGACCCAGGTGCTAAAAGTAACGGGGTTTATAGTAAGACCCGAATTTGCGAAAAAGAGCAGGGGGGAGCAATTTTTCTTTGCCAATAACAGATTTATTAAAAGTCCGTATCTGCATCATGCCGTTGCAGGGGCTTTTGACGGTTTAATACGTCAGGGGACGCACCCCGGCTATTTTTTACGGTTAGAGATCGATCCCGCTTCCATTGATATCAATATCCACCCCACAAAGACCGAAGTTAAATTTGATGACGAGCATACGTTATATGCCATATTAAAATCTACGGTAAAACATAGCCTGGGCCAATTTAACGTAATACCCGCACTGGATTTTGAACAAGATCAAAATTTAGAGACGCCCTATAATTATAAGGACAAAGAGGCCCGCATGCCGGACGTAACGGTAGATGCCTCCTTTAATCCGTTTACGGAAGCAAAGCAAAAAAACAAGGGAACCACTAATTATACCAAAACCAGTGCCAGGGGTTGGGAGAACTTGTACGGAGGTCTGGAAGTCAACTCGCCCCCTGTACAGCATTCCAATATCGAATTTGAGTCGGAAACGGTGAACAGCACCATATTTGATTTGGATAAGGATGCTCCCGATGTTCCGGGCACTACTTTCCAACTGCGTAAAAAGTATATCATTACCACGATTAAGTCGGGTATGGTGGTCATTAATCAAAGTAGGGCACATCAACGGGTACTTTATGAAAATTTTTTAAAGAACATTACCATAAAAGAAGCGATAAGTCAGCAATTATTGTTTCCGTTGACCTTGAATTTTTCTACCAACGAGCTACATATTCTAAAAGAGATCAAAGAGAGTTTAAATTCCGTGGGTTTTGTGTTTGAACGTATACATACGGATGGGGTAGAGGTCAAGGGTGTTCCGGTATTGGTTTCCGAAAGTGAAGTACAGATGGTCATGGAGCAGTTGATAGCCGATTTTCAATTGGAAATACCCGGAGATAGTTTTTCCCAAAGTGATATGCTGGCGAAGACCCTGGCGAAGACATTATCGGTCAAGACCGGGGAGGTTTTGGATGAATCGTCCCGAATGAGCCTGGTGAACGACTTGTTCGCCTGTAAGGAAACTACCTTGAGTCCGTTCAATAAACCAACGTATATTACGATTACCGAAAATGATATTGAAAGAAAATTTATTTAAATGGGGAGAATAACAGAAACAGTAAAACATTTAATTATTATTAATGTAATTATATGGATTGCTACTATTACAGTTGGAAATAATGGAGTTATGACCGGTTTATTCGGACTTCATTTCCCTTATAATCCACTGTTTAGGCCTTGGCAAATTATCACCCATATGTTTATGCATAGTGAGGGGATTTTTTTGCATTTATTAGCAAATATGTTTGGCCTGTTTATGTTTGGAAGTCCATTAGAGCGGATGTGGGGAAGAAATAAATTTTTATTTTTCTATTTTTCAGCAGGATTAGGAGCAGTTCTCCTTCCGATGGTTATTGATTTTTATAATTTTAATTCGATTTTAAATTTACTGGAAAATTCAGGTTATAATAGACAAGGCGTAATTGAAACTTTGCAAAATGGAGATTATTTGCCGAATTGGATTGATTCAATTGGAGAATCAAAATGGAGTACTTTAAAAAATCTATTTTTTCAAGAAGGGGTTGGTGCTTCAGGTTGTGTTATGGGACTATTGGTAGCTTTTGGCATGACATTCCCTAATACTGAATTAATGTTGATTTTTCTCCCAATACCTATAAAAGCGAAATACTTTATTCCTTTAATTTTAGCTTATGAAACAATATCTGGAGTTTTTGGAGGAATGACCTTTTTCGGTGCAAATGTTGCCCATTTTGCCCATGTGGGAGGAGCCTTGTTCGGTTTTTTAATGATGTGGTACTGGAAAAAGAACCAGTTCAACCAAAATAGATGGGATTAAGGGATGGCACAGGGAAATTTAAAATATCAGTTTAACCGTTTGAATGTTGCGGAAAAGCTTATTGCCATTAATGTTCTGGTTTTCATTATTAATGGATTGGTTCCTTTTTTATTGCAAATTTCCAGGAACGGTATTGTTCAATGGTTTGAACTCCCCAAGGGTTTTTTAGATTTTCTCATGCAGCCCTGGTCATTGGTCACCTACTCCTTTTTTCATGGCAGTTTTGGCCATCTCTTTTGGAACATGTTATTGATCTACTTTGTTGGGCGGATATTTTTAAATCTTTTTGATGCCAAACGTTTTTTGAACGTCTACCTTTTAGGAGTTATCCTAGGAGGGCTCTTCTTTATATTGGGCTATAATATATTCCCCGCCTTTTTTAATGTAAATGCTTATTTAATAGGTGCTTCGGCAGGTGCAAATGCTATTTTGATCTTTATTTGTACCTATATTCCCAACCAGGAGGTACGGCTTATTTTTTTTAATGTCAAGTTATGGTATATCGGTGCTTTTGTAGTACTCATGGATTTGATCCAGTTGCCTTATAGTGGTAATGCGGGAGGGCATTTGGCACATTTGGGAGGAGCTTTGTTGGGCTATTGGTACGCCAGACAACTGTTTAAAGGTACGGATATAGGTGTTGGATTTTCCCGGTTTTTGGATGGTATTGTGAATCTTTTTAAACGAACGGAAAAGAAATCCCCTTTAAAGACGGTATATCGGAAACAAAAAAAAAGTAATGCAAAAGGCAAGGCAAGCTATGACGAGCAAAGCCATCAAAAAAGAGTAGACGCTATCTTGGATAAAATCAGTAAATCCGGTTATGAAAGCCTATCCAAGGCAGAAAAGGATTTTCTTTTTCAAGCGGGCAAGAAAAAATGAGGGTCGTGGGAAAACTATCATTCTTTCATAAAATCGTTTATACGATCAATGCCATTTTTGCCCTGTTCTTGCTTTTGGCCTGTATTGTTCCATATATTCCGTCCGCTAGCTTTTCCTTTTTAAGCCTTGCTGTTCCTTTACTGGTCATTTTAAATGCAATTTTTGTTGTGTACTGGGGAATGGTAAGATTCAAGCTATTATGGTTCTCGGTAATCGCCTTGGTCATAGGTTATTTTAGTTTGGGGTCTTTTGTAGAGTTTAGCCGGTCCCGAGAAGAAAATAAAATTGAAAAAGATGTAAAGGTTATGTCCTTTAATGTACGGGGTTTTAATAAACGCAACGATATCGCCAGGCCTACGGTTTTTGAAGAGATAAAACATTTGATCGATAACGAAAAACCCGATGTCATATGCTTTCAAGAGATAAGTTTTCAAAAAATAAAGGAATTTGTAGATTATCCGTATAGATTTTTGGAACACAGGAAAGGAAAATCCTCACAGGGAATTCTTTCTAAATTTCCAATGGTGAAGAAGGGTTTTCTGGATTTCCCCGAGACATCCAACGGGGGAGGTTATGCGGATATCGTAGTTGAAAATGATACCATTCGAATTTATAACCTTCATTTGGAATCTTTGAGAATAAGGCCCGGAATGATCAAAAGGGAAAAATCGGACAGACTTTTTAAACGCCTGCGCTATTCTTTTTCCAAACAACAGGAACAGGTCGCCTTTTTTAGGGAAAATGCCGATTCCTGCCCTTATGGGAAAATAGTCTGTGGTGATTTTAACAATACCCAATTCTCTTATGCTTACCGAACGATAAAAGGGGATATGAGCGATACATTTTCCGAAAAGGGCAACGGTTATGGTAAGACCATTAAGTTTTGGTGTTTCCCCCTTCGTATCGATTTTATCCTGGCTAATCCCAATATGGAGGTTTTAAGCCATAAAAACTATAATTTACGACTTTCCGACCATGAACCCGTTATGGCTTCGTTAAAACTGGGTTCCAATAAATGAGCAGTCCACAAAATCGGCCAATAAGTGTATTAGAAAGGCGAGGCCCCATAAACGTGTCCTTTTAAAAAATAACATCCCTAAATAGATTCCAAGGGCCCAATAACTGTGCAACGGATGAAACCCGATGCTACACCTGTTGGGGTCAAAAATAGGTTCTGCCCATAAGTGATCTAGATCAAGTAGCATTCCTGCTAAGAGAATGAACAATACTGCCCATTTTTTCTTTTTGAAAAAGGTGAAAGCTAATATAATGGGGACGAGAAAATGAATACCGTAATGGAGAAAAAATCTAAGCACCTTTAAGATTTAATGATATTTCCTTAAGATAGGTAATGGTATTGGGCCCTAAGTTGAACAACAGATCCAGAATACTGAGATTGGGAACAAAACCGTGTCTATCACCAAAGACCTGTATATACTCCGGATTGTTTTTGGCCATCTCTTTTTTAGCATTTACCAGAAACCGGAAATCACTTATCTCAATAGGGTTTGTTTCAAAGCGTTCCGTTTTGGCCCTGGGCATATCCGTTTGAAGACAAGCACAAATAGTCTTAATGGTCCTAAAATTAAAATCCATCAGTTTTTCGAAACCGGATTCATAAAGTGGTTTTATATCGTCTTCATAAAACTCAAAAAATGGGGAGGTCCTATAGGCCGTTTCCAAAGTTCGCCAATGTTGGCGCTGCCATTTATAGGAATTGTCCAGTTGCACCTCTTTGTACAATTGTCTTCCTGTTTCATTGCCCACATGAACAATGGGAATGCTTAACATATGCTTACCACGGTCTGTACAGATATGTGTTCTGTTCCGATAGGTCTGTTTTTGATAATTATCCTGAATTTCCCAGACAATTTCATTGTCACATAAAAACGAAAAACTCTGTATGGTCGGGAAGTACGTAGGATGTAATAAAACCATTCGGAAAATATTAGTTATGCCGCTTTCTTTTCCAAAACCAATTTCCAATAAAATATGCTCCTAGGAGAATCAGGAAGTATTTGAAATAGGACCGGGGTTGGCCATCACCATTAACAGTTGTAAAGATCCTGTCCCAACGTGGTCTCCATTGCCAGGGTTTGTTGGTGCTGCCACTGCTATTCGTAAAATTATCAAAACTCATCCATACAAAAATAGGAGTTCCTACAATGTGGTTTTCGGGTACGTAACCCCAGGCACGACTATCTTCTGAATGATCCCTATTGTCACCCATCATCCAATAATAATCTTGTTTAAAGGTGTATGAGTCCACAGGTTCCCCATTGAGATTGATTTGATTACCGTTTACGCTGATGTCGTTACCTTCATAATCGCGGATAATTTTTTTGTAAAGCGGGAGTACCTTTAGGTTTAAGGGAATCGTGGTTCCCGCCTTAGGAATATAGATAGGTCCCATCTGGCTATAGTTCCATTGATAATCCGGATTTTGGGGAAACAGGTTCACACCTCTTTTGCCTTTTGGTATAATTTGTCGTACAACGGAATCTATGCTGGTGTCTTTTCTTAAGATGGAGACCATCTCGTCGGTCAAAGGGGCCGGACGTTGCCTGTCTGTTTCTTCCGTTAGGGCCAGGCGGTATTTTTTAATGACATTTGGGGGAATGCCCTCGCCTTTGGTGTATAACTTAATAAGGCCATTTGCATTACCCTGGTTATATCCCATTATATACGGGTTGATCGCATTGGCCTGTTCCTGGTTCAGGTTCTTGGTGCTATATACCCTGGTAAAATCATTAACGCCGATTTTTTTTAAGAGCCTGGAGGATACTCCTTTTGAACTATAGATAATATAATCATATTGGGGTTTGGCACTGCCTGGAAGTTCCAGTTGTTTGCCATTGACAAAAACATAACCATCACTTATCTCCAGGGAATCGCCCGGCAATCCTACACAGCGTTTTACATAATTGGATTTTTTATCGATGGGTTTTTTAACCCCTTTTTCTTTTTTGAAGAAAACACGAACGGTATCCGCAGGCCAACTAAAGACCACAATATCGTTACGATCTACCTTAGTAAAGCCCGGAAGCCTAAAATAAGGCAGTTGGGGCTTGTTCAAATAGGACCGTACACCAAGAATAGGCAAGGTGTCATGGACCATTGGGGCAGCAACCGTCGTCATTGGAGTCCGGGCACCGTAATGAAATTTGCTGACAAAGAGAAAATCCCCGACCCTGAGCGTTCTTTCCAATGATCCTGTTGGAATCACATAGGGTTGAATAAAATAGGTATGTACCAAGGTTGCAGCTACTATGGCAAAAACTATAGAGCTTACCCATTCTCCGGTCGCTGTCTTTGGCTGTAAACTTCGGTCCTTAATATGATCGACGTCCAAGGCATAGTTTATATAATATATGTAAAAACCAAGGGTCAGCAGAACCAACCATGTCTCTAACCGACCGTTTCTACCAAAACTCCGGATGGTCTCCACCCAGATTACGGGGAACATCAATAGGTTAATGATGGGAATGAACAGTAATATCACCCACCATTTTGGCCTGTTGATGATTTGCATGAGAATAACTGCATTGTATATGGGAATTGCCGCTTCCCAGGCCTTTCTACCTGCTCTTACGTAAAGTTTCCAAGTGCCTAAAAAATGGATGATTTGTACAATTAGAATAAAAATGATCCATTGTGTACCGTTCATAATATTGTTGTTTGTTGATTATTTGGATTTTGTTTATAATCTATGGGTCAATAAACCGAATGATCGCTTGTCCATAGGTATCAAAAGGCAAAAATAGTTACTTTTTTTAACCAAGGTTTAACACATCTCTCATAGTGAAAACCCCTTTTTTATCAAAGATCCATTCAGCGGCAATTACCGCACCCAAAGCAAACCCTTCACGATTGTGGGCCGTATGTTTTATTTCCAGACTATCTACAGTACTGGAATAGTCAATAGTATGGGTGCCGGGCGTTTTTCCTATTCTTTTTGAGGT
Source organism: Maribacter spongiae (assembly GCF_047345125.1). Taxonomy (NCBI): domain Bacteria; kingdom Pseudomonadati; phylum Bacteroidota; class Flavobacteriia; order Flavobacteriales; family Flavobacteriaceae; genus Maribacter; species Maribacter spongiae. Next base: position 80,489 of record NZ_JBLFEQ010000007.1, read on the forward strand.
AATGGGTATGCTATTGGCATTTCCTTCCTCTAATTCCCATGCCGTGTAATCGGAATTGTCAATGATCCCTTCTGCCAATGTTATGGCCGTACCACTGGGGGCATCCAATTTTTGTGTATGATGTATTTCTTCCATCGCGACTTTGTATTGAGACAGGTTCCGCATCATTTTGGCAAGATGCTCGTTCAATTCAAAAAACAGATTCACGCCCAGGCTGAAATTTGAGGCATATATAAAAGCACCTTCGTTTTCTTTGCAGCGTAGTACCGCTTCATCATATTTATCCAACCAACCCGTTGTGCCCGAAACGATAGGCACATGGTGCTCAAAACAACTGGTAATGTTGGAGAAGGCTGCCGACGGCATACTAAAATCTATGGCGACATCCATTGCTGAAAAATCGATCTCGTCCGTATCCACATCAATTTTGGCAACAATTTCATGACCTCGCCCTATGGCGATACCTTCAATCATTTTACCCATTTTGCCATAACCAAAAAGTGCAATTTTCATTTATATATAATTTATTTTTTTGAGTGGGCCAAGGCAATATAGCTTCATATATCAACATCGGATAAATGACCCTGTTCGTTTATAGTTAAAATTTTATGGTCAATGCCATTCCGTAATTGGGATCGTTCGTAACCGGGTTTAAATTAAAATAAGGTTCAAAATCAAACCCCAAATCATCGTCTATACTGAATTGCTTTAAATGGGCATCTACATTGGCATCTACAATATTCAATGCGTACATGGCAATAGAGATGACCAACCACAGATCCCGATCTCGCTGAAATCGTTCTTGTTGATTCTCCAAGTCGAGCTGATCCAAATCCGGGGGATCCGTAGGCGCATTGTCACCATTAATATCAAAAAACTCATCATCCGTAAATCCCGCTTGTCGTCTTTTAAAAGCGGTTCTAAAACGCTGGTATTGATCATTGTTCCAGGTATAGGCATAAATGCTTCCGCCAATGACCCCATATACAATAGGAAGTTTCCAATACCTTTTATTGTATATCTGGCCAAGGCCCGGCATTACCGCAGAATAAAAAGCGGCTTTACTCGGTGCGAGGGGATTATGTACTTTTTTCTTTTTCAACAAAGAATCTTGCATGATAACACCGTTATTGCGCAAGGTTGTTTTAAGGCTATCGGTTTCTTTGTCCGTTTTCTTTGTTTCTTCTTCCTGGGAAAAAGCCGTAGAAAAGCAAAAAAGGGATAAAAATAGTATGCGAAACAATTTATGCACCCGTAATGAGTTTTTTGATACGTTCAAATTCTGCTTCGGAATGAAACGGAATGGTAATTTTACCTTTGGACTTATCGGTAGCTTTTATATCCACTTTCACCGATAAACGATCTGTAAGTTCCGTGATACCCTCTTTAACGAAACCTTGAACGTTCGCAATTTTCTTTTTTGATTTTTCAACAGGATTACTTTCAATATGATAGGTCTTTACGGCATTTTCGGTATCCCGTACGGATAAGCTTTGGCTTATAATTTTTTCATAGAGCGAAATCTGATCCTGTTTTTTGTCGATATTCACCAGGGCCCTACCGTGTCCCATGCTTAAAAAACCGTCTCGCATACCGGTCTGGATAATGGGGTCCAATTTTAGCAAACGCAGATAATTGGCAATGGTAGATCTTTTTTTGCCCACGCGATCACTTAATTTTTCCTGGGTCAAATTAATTTCATCGATCAGCCGTTGGTAGGAAAGTGCAATCTCTATAGGATCTAGATCCTGCCTTTGAATATTCTCTACCAAGGCCATTTCCAGGGATTCCTGGTCATTGGCAATTCGTATATAGGCGGGAATGACCTCCAGACCGATAAGCTTGGAAGCCCTATACCTTCTTTCTCCCGAAACTAACTGATACTTGTTGAAACCTAATTTCCGGACAGTTATGGGCTGTATTACCCCCAATTCTTTGATAGAAGTGGCCAGTTCCTGTAAGGTCTCGTCATTAAAATTGGACCTTGGCTGAAAAGGGTTGACCTCAATATGTTCCAAGTCCAACTCAATAATGTTGCCTACTACCTTATCGGCATTTTTATCGGAAGCGGATTGTATATCGTTTTCTGGATCCTTGAGAAGTGCGGAAAGTCCTCTTCCCAAAGCCTGCTTTTTTGTCGCCTTTGCCATATTAAACGGTCTGCTTATTTTTCTTTACCACCTCATTGGCCATATTCAGGTAATTGGCCGCTCCTTTGCTCGAAGCATCGTATTTTATAATGCTTTCACCATAACTGGGAGCTTCGCTCAAACGTACATTACGCTGAATAATGGTGTCAAAAACCATATCCCCAAAGTGTTTTCGAACTTCTTCGACCACTTGATTTGATAATCTTAGCCTTGAGTCGTACATGGTCAATAACATTCCTTCTATATCCAGATTGGGGTTATGGATGCGTTGTACACTTTTAATGGTGTTCAATAATTTTCCCAAACCTTCCAATGCAAAGTATTCACATTGGATGGGAATAATTACGGAATCCGATGCTGTAAGTGCATTTAAGGTCAAAAGCCCCAGGGAAGGGGCACAGTCTATAAGAATGTAATCATACTCGTTTTTAAGATCTATAACGGCCTTTTTCATCATATATTCCCGTTCGTCCTTATCCACCAGTTCGATCTCAATAGCGACCAGATCGATATGTGCGGGAATCAGATCTACATTTGGCGATGTAGTGGGTATAATGGTTTCCTTGGCGATTTTGGTGTGTTCCAGAAGTTGATAGGTGCCCAATTCCACTCCCTCGACATCCACACCCAGACCTGAGGTGGCGTTCGCTTGCGGATCGGCATCGATCAACAAAACCTTCTTCTCCAGTACACCTAGCGAGGCAGCTAAATTTACCGTTGTCGTAGTTTTTCCAACGCCTCCTTTTTGGTTTGCAATAGCAATTATCTTGCCCATAAATAAAGTAAGTTAGGTTGTAAAAATACAATTATTTATGGGGCTAATAAAAGGATTTTGTTAACACTGGTCGAATAATGTAATGCTTTTCCATAAAAAATGGTTAAAGTTTTAATTATTAGGTATTTATAACCTTTAATTGGATGTTTGCTACAAGTTTTCGGAACAGAATCGAAACACAGGGAATCTACCTTATCTGGATTGTTTTAGACTGTCTTCGTATTCGATCAGGTAAATTTCCTCGTTCTTTTTTTTGAGATAATATTCCTCACGTGCAAATTTTTCCAACTCCTCCTTGTCGGAAAGCTTTTTAATGATTTTTTTATCCTTTTCGATTTCCTTTTTTAAAAAATCCTGGGTTTTTTCGAGCTTTTTAATTTCTTTTTTTAGTTCCAGATGGATTAAAAGGGAATTGGCATCAAAAAAAATCATCCATACCACAAAAACGCTCAAGACCAATACATACATATTGGTCAAAATTTTGAACCATTTTTTTTGTTTTAATTTCTTTAATCCCATTAAGACTCCACTAATTTTTCGTTAATAATACTCCTTACGATTTCAACGGCCACCGTATTGTATTTATTATTGGGAATGATAATATCCGCATATTCCTTGGTAGGCTCTATGAACTGATCGTGCATGGGTTTCAAGACGGTTTGATATTTCTCCAAGGTCTCGTCCAAGTTCCACCCTCGCTCGTTTACATCCCGTTTTAACCTCCGGATCAATCGTTCGTCGGTATCCGCATGAACAAATATTTTAATATCGAACATATTCCGTATTTCCGGATTGGTCATGATCAGGATTCCTTCAACGATCATTACCTTGGAGGGGTTTGTGGATATCTTCTTGTCCGTTCGGTTACATTCCAAAAAGGAATAAACGGGCTGTTCAATGGGCTTTCCGCTTTTCAGTGCTTTTAAATGCCGGGCCAGCAGGTCAAAATCTATGGAATTGGGATGGTCAAAATTTGTTTGACGCCGTTCTTCCAAGGTTAGATGGGACAGGTCATTGTAATAGGAGTCCTGCGAAATTACGCCTACTTCGCCGTTGGGCAGCTCATTGATGATCTGATTTACCACTGTGGTCTTTCCACAACCTGTACCTCCTGCTATTCCTATTATAAGCATGAAACAATTTTAAACAAAAATACATATTTGAACATCATTTTATAACGAAACCTAAAAATGAACTTTTCATAACCGCCCTTGATATTAGAAAAGCTATTTTTGCCGAATGCAAAATGAAAGTGCAAAACCCAATTTTGAATTTATAGCTTTAATGGCATCTTTGATGTCTATTGTAGCATTGGCCATAGATGCCATTCTACCGGCTATATCCCATATTGGGATTGCCATAAACAGCTTTGATGCCAAGGATAATCAGTTGCTCATTACCATGATTTTTTTAGGACTTGGGGTGGGGCAACTTTTTTTTGGGCCTTTATCGGATAGTTTTGGGCGAAAGCCGATTGTTTATTTGGGCTTTATATTGTTTGCGGTAGCAAGTATTATTTGTGTTCTGGCCCCAACATTGGAAGTAATGATCGTTGGGCGCATTTTGCAGGGTATAGGTCTGTCCGCACCGAGAACTATGGCCATATCTATCATACGAGATACCTATAAAGGGGATTATATGGCACGTATAATGTCGTTCGTGACGGCTTTTTTTATTTTGATCCCCGTCATAGCCCCGGCCATAGGAAAATGGATCATGGACGGTTTTGGATGGAAGGGAATTTTTTACATGCAATTGTTCTTTGGCCTCGTGGTGGGTATTTGGTTTTGGAAACGGCAAGGAGAGACGTTGAGGCCCCAATACAAAATTCCATTTTCACTGAACATATTTGCCAGTGGGCTCAAAGAGTTTTTTAAATATAGGGAAGCGGTGGCATTTACATTTATCTCCGGCTTTATTACCGGGGCTTTCCTGGTCTATTTGAGTGCATCGCAACATGTTTTTGAAGACCAATATGATCTGCCGGAACAATTCCCGTATATTTTTGCCGGCTTGGCCGTTTCCATTGGCCTTTCTACCTTTTTGAACGGGACACTTGTACTAAAATTCGGGATGCGTAGATTATCATTAATGGCACTCACGGCCTTTTGCGCGATTGCATTGACCTATATGGTTGTTTTCTGGGGAAAACCTAATCCCAGTATTCCGGTATTGGTAGCTTTTTTATCGGTTCAATTTTTTTGTCTAGGGTTTTTATGGGGCAATTTTCGTTCCATAGCCATGGAACCTATTGGTCACATTGCTGGGATAGGGGCAGCTATCAATGGTTTTATTTCGACCGTATTGGCAGTACCCATTGCAAACTATATTGGAAATTTTGTTGAGGATACCGTATGGCCCTTGTTTGTCGGATTGGCAGGTTGCGGACTTTTGGCATTGTTTATATTTCTTGTGTTTAGGCAAAAACCACAACTTTTGGGGAAATCCGTATAGTTGTCACGGATTTTCTTAAAAAAGGGAAAGGTTGTATTTTGTATATGGATGGTAACGGGTTACGTTTTATTTTTCCGTTAAGTCATGAAAAAGATTTAATAACTGTATCCCTTGATATATACCACGGCCGTATCATTATTCATACAAAATAGTATGCCATATTCAATTCAATGTTGGAAATACGGCGGTTCTATAGCCAACGGGATTTCCATGATTGTCATAATTCATTGTAATTGGAGGCTTTTCCGCAAATTTTGCTTCTAAACCAACACACTTTCCATTAACTACATAAGCCCCGATGATAAAGTTCCAATTTTCCCATTCAGTAGTATTAATGGGTATGATGGAACGTCCATGATTTAACTTCTCCTGTACAATATAGTTTTTGTTCAATAGTTTCAAAAACTCGTTTCGAACGGTAGCGTTGTTTCTACCGGTTACAAATTCTTTTGAACCGAAGCCCGTGAAAGATTTTAAGATAAATGAATCTAAATTATTCAATACTTCATCTTTGTCAAGATATTTTTCGTTCCAGATATAGGTTGCAGGCATGTTTTCATGGAGGACTTTCTTTTCGTTTTCGGTCAATGTTATCCCTATTTTTGTCAAATCCGATTCAAATAAGTCCATTTTTTGAACGGCAAGGGCAAGCTTATTGCCCAGTAACCAAGAGTTCATAGAGTTTACCATGCATACACTGTTCTGGCTGTATGCCTTAAAAATAGGATTGTTTTTAATATCCTCGTCTGAATGGTTTTTACTTTCAAAAAAGCTATTCCATAAAACTCTTTTATATACCAAATCTATTTTCTTTCGTGAAGATTTTACGATCAATGAATTATTTTCAAAATCCAATTCATGAGGTTCATATATTTCGGCATCGTAGTTCTCGCTTATAAGTAATTTTTTAAAATATTCGAACTCGGTTCTGGTAGACCACATTTTCCAGTCCTTTTCAAGTATTGCGATTACTTTTAAAGGCTCGTTTTGATTCTTTTTTTGATTGAAATCTTCCCAACTTTCCACTAAACAGTCCAAAATTGCATCACATACATCTTTCTGGTCTCTCAAAATTTTTAAATCGATATCAATTTTGTCGGATAACTGTTTTTTATTTAAGAAATCCCTTTGTTTTTTTAGAAGACAATCCAAATGAAACATTCCACCGGGGCTGTCCGTATTAACCTCGAACACTTTTATACCATCTTTTGTTAAGCATATATCAACTCTTGTAACTTCCGGTAATTTTCTGGTATTTAAGGTACTTTCACTTGCTAAATCAAAGCATGTATCACTATAACCACTTAAGTCTTTTAAATATTTGTCCTGTTCGATTAGATTGAATGATTTTTTTGATAAACCGATAACGGTCTCCGATACCTTGATTATCTCGGAATATATTTTTCGGTTAAGAACCAGGGGAAGATTAATTGAAGGTATGGGAAACTCATCTTCATTGAAATACCTAACGCAGTTATTATTGAACAGATATTGGTTTAATGATTCCGATAGTTCCTTAAGTTCTTTCTTACCAGTAAAATGTTCTTTTAGTTTTATGGAGGGGTAATATGATTTAACAATCTTATGATTTTCAGGAGTAATGTGTTTATTACCAAACCCTAAGCTGCTTAAAGTGTTCTTTATGGATTCAAAATATTCATTTCTAATTACAAAATGATCAAAATTATCAATATCGGAAATGAAAGTATATATTTCGGAATACCCCATGAATTTCTTCTTAAAAATTATGTCCGAGGTAATGTTCTTTAACTTATAGTTACGTTCCCGATCCTTTAACTTTTTTAATTCTTCATTGGTGACCTGAATAATTGCTCCATCAACCTTGTCTTTTATTTCCTTGGTATAAAATAGATTGAGCGCTCCATAGTCATTAAACTCGAAGCTATTCCATTCATTATCGATCATATTTATTTGAGGTCCTACATTAATCCATCTTAATGAATAACCTCTTGTAGAGCAAGGAAGATATTCAATTTGTTTCGTTTTCCTTTCTATGGTACGCAAAAGGCTTTCTGGATTTAATAAGCTACCATAAATAAATATATAATTAGGTTTTGCCGTTATATTATAAGAAAAAGAATCGACCTTTTTTAATCCTTTTACTTTTCCTTTGATCGGGATTGTTTTACTAACGATTAAGTATATAATAATTCCGACAGGGATTATTGCAATAAAATATGACGAAATTGCAATTGTACCTATAATGGAGGCAATTGCACCTATTGTTCCAAATATCCTTTCGAGTGTTTTAGTGTCAATATCCATTTATGCGGTTGTTTTGTTGGCTTGAAGTCATGGTTTTTGCAGACATTTTTTTAAGATGGATCAAAATAGTTCGCTAACATTTAATGTGAAATGTGTTCTAGTGCATATTTTCATATATTGTTGTACTAAATGTTTCTTTCGGGTTTATAATCCCATTCGATTAGATAGGTATCTCTGACAAAAGGCTCCTCTACTCGAACCATGATCTTTAAAGTATTGTTTTCTAAATCTTGAAACACAAAATGCTCCTGGCTTATTATTCTTTCTCCTGATTCCAATTTGAAAACTTTAAAAACGGGAAATGGTATTTTCTCCGGAAACTGAACAATTAAAGACATTGTTTGAGGTGATTCCTGATAATTGGATATAAGCCCGTAACGAGGGAATTTATTAAAAGCGTTCCAATATGTTGCCTCGTTTATTATGGTAACATCATTTGATTTTCCTAGATTGATTTCCAATACCTTTTCAATCTTAAAATTTCCTCTCAAATCGTTATTAAGATCTGTTGATTCAAAAAGCTTGGAATCATGGGTCAAGCTTCTTACATCTAAATGTGCTCCCCCCGTCTTATATGGCAACCTTAAAATATTATGATTGCCCTTAACATTTTTTAGATCGATCAGATGATGTAGTCGTACGAAACTCGTAGGAATGTCCATAGAATCAGGACTAACATAGGTCATTGTTCTTAAATCCAAAGTTGTAATTTTTTCATGTACCACAAATTGGTCAAGATTTGAATTGGTATCGCTGTCTCCATCGGGATTTGATCTAGTATTTCTAATATGCTCGGTGTAAGTCCAAGCTACAATGCCGCTCATTGCAATTATGAATACGAATATTATGATTAACCTTAAGATCTTATACCCCTGCTCTTTGGTTAAATTGGGAAAGATTTTTCTACGAATAATTTCTCTAAAAATCACAAGTATTAATCCGATACTTAAGCCGGCAATTCCTGCAATTTTTCCTAATACATTAAATAACTCGGGATTCATTTTTCAAGTTGGTTAAAACGGTTCAGTTATGATTTTGTAGCAGAAGATCCGTCAAGGTTGCTTCAATCTGGAAATCAAGCCGGTTAAAAGTAAGAATTTTCAGGTTAGGAAAGAAGGGGGTATTATGGCCTTCCCATATTAACGGCTTTATTTCAACCGCATTGGCAGTGCCCATTATAGACTATATTGGAAATTTTGTTGAGGATACCGTATGGCCCTTGTTTGTCAGATTGGCAGGTTGCGGACTTTTGGCATTATTTATATTTCTTGTGTTTTTGCTTTGCCAATGTTCTAATGTAACGTTTGGTGCGTTATGTATACGTCATATATCGAATGGTAAAAAAGAAATAACTATGGGCAATGCAAACCATGAAATAGATTATACCATTTTAGGTATACATCAAATAGGACAAGAGTTTTTATTGGTAGGTAGATTTAAACCGAAGAACTAGAATAGGTTGGATGAAAAATATTTTTGTGCAAAGCCCAAATAAATCAATACTATACAGACCACTTCAATAAAAAACCAAATTAAGCTCGATATGGTTGTTTTTTTGTTGAGTAACCTATAATGTCGGGCCTCTATCTTATATCGGTCTGACTTTTGTGCTTCCGAAAATTTATATTTCTTGGAAAGTTTATCAAATTCTCTCGCAAATGCTGTCAACTCTTTTGAATTCAACAAGATTTTTATCAACTTATATCCCCAAATGGAAATGAGCAGCACTACAAAAAAACTAACCATAGAAGTCTTCTTAAGAAAGGAATTGGTAAGATAATAAATGATTATGGCAGATTCGATTGAAACAATAAAAATTAAACCATTGTACAACTTGCTTTTTATAGGGATAGGTCAATTATATGGCGCTTTTGTTATCTATAAGTTAGGGGTATTGACAATAAAAGAAGCATGGGTTAACCAAGTATGTCTAATAGCTGCTCTTGCATTGATAGGATGGTCTGCGTACCTGATTTATTCCTTTTCCAAGTTTTATCGGTTAAAAGATGATAAGATTATATTGCGAGAGAATGACCTCTCACTTTTCGGGATTGAAATCAATTATTACGATATAAAGGATTTTGGTATAGATATATCGGATTCTGTTTTGTGTGTTAATATACACTTGAAGTACTTGAATGAACCGATTCCAGTAGTTTCAAAATACATGAAATTAAAGGAGTTCCACATTCTTATGAAAATCTTGATTGACAAAACCAATCAAAATCACATGTAAGGTCTCAATTTAATATATTGAATTGAAGGAAGGTAATATCGGCATTATCTTGTCTTTGAGAAATGAAAGGTTACGAACAACTTTAAATACGAAAAGTTCTTCAAAAAAGTATTGAATTTTGTTCATTAAGTGTAACAATACATTTATAGATGCATACTAACAAGGTATTAGATTGTTAAATCAACATATTCAACAAAATAAAAGAGACTCTAATATGAACACAAATCACGAAATAGATTACCAGATTTACGGGGAAGAAATGCAATATGTGGAAATAGAGTTGGATCCGCAAGAAGCCGTTGTGGCAGAGGCCGGGAGCTTTATGATGATGGACACGGATATTAAAATGGATACCATTTTTGGGGACGGCTCCAATCAGGACAGTAGTGTATTGGGCAAAATATTCTCTGCGGGAAAACGCATGCTTACGGGTGAAAACCTCTTTATGACCGCATTTTTGAATGTTGGACGAGGAAAGAAGCAAGTGAGTTTTGCTTCTCCCTACCCCGGAAAGATAGTACCCATAGACTTATCCGAAAAAGGGGGTAAATTCATTTGCCAAAAAGACGCTTTCCTTTGTGCTGCCAAAGGCGTTTCCATTGGTATCGAATTTTCCAAACGTTTGGGTCGCGGTCTTTTTGGAGGAGAAGGTTTCATCATGCAAAAACTGGAAGGGGACGGTATGTCCTTTATTCATGCCGGGGGAACGTTGGCCAAAAAAACATTGGCTCCGGGAGAGGTGTTGAAAGTGGATACGGGATGTATTGTAGGTTTTACCAAAGATGTGGATTATGATATAGAATTTGTAGGCGGTATAAAAAACACCATTTTTGGTGGAGAAGGGCTTTTCTTTGCAACCCTTCGGGGTCCTGGAACGGTATATATACAATCCTTGCCGTTTAGTAGGTTGGCCGGTCGTGTATTGGCATCCATTCCAAGAGGTGGAAAAGATAAGGGAGAAGGAAGTATTTTGGGTGGTTTAGGAGACATTGTGATGGGGGATAATAGGTTTTAATGCCCTATTCAAAGAAAGTGGGTTTTTTCTTCTTGTGGATTTATTCTTAATAGTAGATCATTGCATTTAAGTATTCGTTTTTTGTACCAAGGGTTTGTTAATTAAATCTTGTTGCTTACTTTTCAGAACCCAGAACCCAGAACCCAGAACCCAGAACCCAGAACCCAGAACCCAGAACCCACTCGTTCATGAACTTTAAAGATCGTATTTATCCGCAATCCTTGTATAATTTCTTTATTAAGATTCAGTTAGACCCAAAAACAGGTAAGACAATAGATAAGTATTCAGGCAGTATTGATATAAATAGATTATGATATGAATGGATTGGAAAAAGCAAAATTGAAGGATAAAATATTAAATTTTGCTATAGTCAAAAAAAGTCAATGGGAGGTTGAGGAGTTATGGGAGGATAAATTTAAGCATGGCTATTCCATTAGACATATTGAATCTATTGTAGAAGAAATATTAATAGAGTTACCAGAGGTCTTAGATAAATATCCACAACCAGGGAGTAAAAATTACTATCTCAAATCAAGCCCAAAAGACTTCTTGGACTGGGGCGGATTTGTTAGTTTATATGAGGTTTCACAAATTGAGAATAAAGACGTTTATGATAAAATAAAATTAGAAGATGAGATAAGAAAGCTTCAAAAAATCAGCTTAGAACAAAAAACAAAAACTCATTACTTACCAATTGTAATTTCCATTATCAGTTTAGGTTTTGCAGCTTATTCACTTTTAAAACCATTCGACAGCGTTCCACAAGAACAATATGATATCAAGATGAAATCCATCAAAAAGGAGCTAAAACAAATTAAGGTTGACTTCAAACAGAAGAATGACGAATTGAAGGATAGGCTATCTAAGGCTGAAATGTTGATTGCCGTTTATGAATCAGATTCTACGAATTAATTTAAATCAACATCAACAAGTTAGCGAGTAAAACTAAGGTGCTACCTAGTGTTAGAATTACTCCAAATACGAATCTTACCTTGTATAAAGATTTCCAAGTATCTTTCTTCCCATTAAAGGCATCACGATTCCAATGGGCTTCTAACAAACCTAGTCCAACAAAAAAGACGGCCCAAATAAAATCTGTGATTGACCACATTCAAAAAAAGATTGAAATAAGGTAGATTAAACCTGTTACGGCAGCGATAACAAAGTAATACCCGAACAGAAATAGTAAATCCTTGAACATTTCTTTGGTGAATCTTTTAGGTAGCATAATTCAAATATTGGATTATTGAAATTTTATAACGATTTCAGGCAGTTTATTCTCTTTTTACCCCATCCAACAATGTTCCATAAGGGCAATACAATACCAAGATTGAACCCATTGAAAAGGAACTACAACAGCTTAGGATTGATTTTAAACAAGAGAATGACAAATTGAAGGTAGGCTATCTAAGGCTGAAATGCTTCCTTTTTAGGCAGTATTTAAACCGAGCAACTTCCGTATAAGTAGTTTTTAGTTATCCGAGGCCGGAATCAAACGTGCCCTTAAATCGGGAGTATCCATGTAGGTGTCCAAAGGAAACATGGGTCTTTTGATGTGTTCATAACCCAAACGTTCCAAATCCTGGTCTACACCGCCGGGGGTCAAAGCCATGATCCAATCTCCCCGCATTTCATAAAGTTCGGGTACAAGATACCCTATCTTAACAATTACGATATTCGTGTTTTTAGGATTTAGCCCCAAGTCCGTAAAATCGTTTTCCTGATGGTACGGTTTACGCTTTTTGGTCACGATTACATGAACACTGCCTATTTTAACAACAACTTCCACTTCTGCATCCCTATCTCCTTCCTTAATGGCTTCAACGGTTCCCTCCAATTGAAGTGGTGGTGCAAAGCGATTGTCCACGGCAGCACCTGCTATTGCCTTTACTTTTCCGCCGATTCCTACTTTTAAAGCTTCCTCAATAAGTTTTGGTCCGGGTATAGAGGCGTAGATCAATGATGGTCCGTTCTCGGATTTGAACTCCGATCGGTTAAGGATTTCACGGAGCGTCCATGTTACGTCCCCGGCGCCTCCGGCGGTAGGGTTGTCTCCCATATCGCTGATTATAAATGGTCGTTTATCACTTTTCAAAGCCAATTTTAAACTTTCGTCAAAAGTCGTGGTGGGCGCAACAAATTCAAATTCGTTCCGTACGTCCCAAAAACTTTGGGCCAGTTTTTCGGCTCCCTGGATCACCTGTTCCTTGTCATCTCCCGTGGTCATGACCACGCCATGGTTACGAGGTTCGTCCGCCCAGGCATAACCGATCCATATTGCCGCATCAATAACTCCTTCCTGTTTTGTAATGGATGGTATTTGCGCATAGAGACTTTTCCCCGGTTCTATACGTGTACTGGTTTTTTCCCCCGGCAATAGAATGGGTACGGGAACCCATGCTTTATATTTGGGCTTTCCCTTTCCGTTTTCCAAACGGTCCAACAGGTTCGTAATGGAACGCTCTTTGGATTCCAGGGCATCTTCATGGGGCGCCATCCGATAACAGGTAATCAAATCACTATGTTGTGCCAATCGTTTAGATACGTTACCATGTAGATCCATTGATGTGGAAACCAAAACTTCCGACCCTATCACCTCTCTAATACGTTTGATCAAGTCTCCCTCGGCATCGGTAAGTCCTTCAACACTCATGGCCCCATGGATATCAAAGAAAAGACCATCGTACGGACCGTTTTCCTTGAGCATTTTTAGGGTTTTCCCTACCATGGATTCATAAGCTTCCCTGGTCACCATACCACCCGGCAATGCCTTTCCAAGTAAGGTAGGTATCCATTCTGCCCGTTTACGAATATCGGTATCCTTTGCAAAAAAAGGATATCGTTGAAAAATGGAATTCCCGATCCTGGCATGAAAAGCTTCTTCATGGGTCCGTGCCGGGGAAAAGGTACTGGACTCTATTCCAAGGCCTGCAATGGCAATACGGGGTAATTTTTTTTGATTGTTTTTGACCTCGGGTTTACAATTAAGGGTCAATATTGCAATAAGGGCCAAGTAGAAAAATTTTCTGTACATCACGAATTGAAATAGAATTTGCTTAAATATAATACTATCCATTTTAAGAATAGATATTCTGGTTGTTTTGATTGGCCGGAACACCGTATAAATCGATACCTTTATTTTTTTAATCTAAAACCGTGGATAACAATCATATTAAAAACATAAAAAAGGAACTTTTATCGGACAATTGGTACACGCTCAATAAGTTTACGTTCGATTATCAAAAAGATGACGGCTCATGGGAAACACAGCATCGTGAAGCTTATGACCGGGGCAACGGAGCGGCCATTTTATTATACAATAGGGAAAAGGGAACTGTAGTGCTTACCAGGCAATTTCGTATGCCCACTTATGTTAATGGTAATAAGGATGGTATGATGATCGAGGTCTGTGCGGGACTCTTGGATGGCAATAGCCCCGAAGATTGCATCCGTAAAGAAGTGGAGGAGGAGACGGGATATAAAGTGCACAGGGTAGAAAAGGTCTTTGAGTCCTATATGTCGCCCGGCTCGGTAACGGAAATCTTACACTTCTTTATTGGTAAATATGAAACCCATATGAAAATAGGGGAGGGCGGCGGTGCCGAAGATGAAACGGAAAATATAGAAGTATTGGAATGTGGATTTGATGAGGCTTTGGGTATGATAAAGTCCGGTGAGATAAAAGATGCCAAAACTATTATGTTATTGCAATATGCCAAGATCAATGTGTTATTTCCCTGAGTTTTTAACGACTGTTCCTGTATGGAAGGTATTCAAAAAATCGGTCTGGGCGGCGGTTGCCATTGGTGTACGGAAGCCGTTTTTCTATCCTTAAAGGGAATAGAAAAAGTGGAACAGGGTTTTATAGCCCCAATAGATAAGAAAAACGATTTTTCCGAAGCTGTAATCGTACACTATGACCCGAAAGTTATTGGAATGTCGGATTTGATAGCCATTCACCTACATACCCATAAAAGTACTAAAGACCATTCCATGAGGGCCAAATATAGATCGGCCGTTTATTATTTTTCGGAGGAAGATGCTCGGTCGGCCCAGGAAATAATAATGGATTTGCAACAGGGTTTTGAAGAACCCATCATAACCCAGATCCTTGAATTTGGAACTTTTAAACCATCGGACGAATATTTTCACAATTATTATTATTCAGACGTGGAAAAGCCGTTTTGCAAAACTTACATATCCCCTAAAATAGGAATGTTGATGCAACGTTTTACCACTTTGGTAAATAACGAGGTTTAAAAGCCTAGTAGCCGTCCCTCAGAGCTTCAAAAATATCCTGCATCCGCTGTTTTACTTCGGTATTCGGATGTTTAAAGTGATTGTTCATAAAGCTGAAAATAAGGACTTTGCCCGATTTGGTCAATAAATACCCGCTTAGGCAATAATTGTTTCCTAAACTCCCTGATTTGGCATAGATATAAGGTTTGCCATTGCCTCCGTACCAATCGGACAAGGTTCCGGAAACCCCACCTGCCGGGAATATATTAAAAAGCTGTTCTTTGGGGATTTCCCGATATAATTTTTCCAACACATAAACCATGGATCGTGGCGTAAACAAGTTGTACCGGGAAAGCCCGGAACCATCTACCCATCTGGGCCGTTGGGGTACGTCCGTTAAAAAATCCCTTAAAACTTTATTGCGTGCTAGTTTACCGTTCAAGGTATCTGTCCATTGCGATGCGGAAAGTAACAGTAGTTGTTCCGCAATAAAATTATCGCTGTTGTGCATCAATCTAAGGTAGAGGGAGTCGGACGGCATACCATAAAGTACTTCTTTTGGGCCATTGGGCATGGCGTTTACCTCATATATGTTCTTATGGAGCGTTTCTTCCAATATATTTTTGATAGTGGTATGATCTGTTTTAAAGGGAACTTCCAAAGTGTCCGTTCGATCGGCATCAAAATAAAATAGATTTTTATCCGGTTCCCTATTAAAGGTGTTGCCCTTGGCTATAATACTATCTTTAAAATAAGTGGGCGAGACCCTCCGGGTAGGTGCACTGGATATTGAGGTTACATTGCCATATACTGGAAAAGCGTTCCGTTCCGGGGAATAATACCATTGAAAGTCATCCCAGGACCATCCGGCCCCCCATGGGGTATCCTCAAAATTATCCGCAAAAAATGCAAGGTTTTTGTATTGTCTTAAAAATGAATAAGCCGTACTGTCCTTTAAATGTGGGTGCAAAAATGAGGGATCTCCGGTCCCTTCAAAAAACAAAGTATCATTTTTAAAGATATATTTTAAGGCGGGTATTTTTTTGGGAAGTGCCTTCAGTGCCGTGTACAGGGTGAAAATCTTGGTGTTACTGGCGGGGGTAAAATACTTTGCACTGTGCCGATCGTAAATAGTATCCCTGGTATCGGAATCGATAACCAAGAGGCCGGTAAATTGGTTTTTATAAAACTCCGTTTTCAGTATCTTCCCAATATCCTTATGCAATCTCTTCTTGACGGGGGCACAGCTCAACGCTATGCTCATAAGACCGGATATAAGGAGTTTTTTCATATTTATTTCATTACAGTGAACCGTTGTGAGCGGACAATATTCGCTCAAATCACGAAAAAAATAAATGTACAAAAACGCACGAACAAAGGTTTAACAAAATTTGATGGTTTTTAACTTTTTAGAGGCAATTTTACATATTGTTTTATGTTTAACTTTATAGGGCGACTAATTAATAAAGAACGTACTATATGGCCAAGAACATGTTGGAGTATAACAAAACGGTACTTAAAAAAGTAAGTTTTGATGTGAGACTCTTTTATAAAGAATTAAAAAAAGCACTCCTGAATTTATTGCCAGAAGAAGTTGAGGAATTGAAAATCTGGTTGGAACAATTTATTATGGATAAACCCGAACTAAAACAAAGCTTAATTTACATAGAGAACAATAGAAAGACCCGTTAGGGCTCTTTTTTATTTACCTATAGGGCTTATTATCTTTACATCATTAAAGGCGATGGCTCCTCTTATTACGGCGGCTATGGTGTCTCGTATAGCTTCGGTAATCTGAATTTTCAACTCCTTTTTATGGTATATAATGCTTACTTCGCGAGCGGGGGAAGGCTCTTTAAAAAATTTCAGTTTTTCTTTTTTATCCTCATCCAGTTCCAAGGTATTAAGATAGGGCAGGAGTGTCATTCCCAGACCTTCATTGGCAAGGTTGACCAAGGTTTCAAAACTACCGCTTTGGAGCCTAAAATGCTCTTCGCCTAGCTTTTTGGGTGTATTACAAAGGTTTAAGACCCCTTCCCTAAAACAATGCCCGTCCTGCAACAAAAGAATATCGGATACGTTCAGATCCTCGGGCTCCAGTTGCGAAGCGTTCCATAACCGGTGGTCCCTAGGAACGTAACCCACAAAAGGTTCGTAGTATAAGGGTCTTTCCGTAATAAAATCCACTTCCAAAGGAGTGGCGGCTATGGCAGCGTCCAGATGCCCATCGTGTATATTCTGAATCAGGCTTTCCGTATTCTGTTCTTTTATGATGAGGTTTACCTTTGGATATTTATTGATGAAAGTTTTTAAGAACATGGGCAGTAAAGTAGGCATAACGGTCGGGATCATTCCCAACGTAAAATCCCCACCGATAAACCCTTTTTCCTGGTCGACAACATCTTTGATGCGTTCCGCTTCATTTACGATATTCCTGGCCTGGGCCACTATTTTTTTGCCCACTTCCGTGATTGAAATGGGCTTTTTACTTCGGTCAAAAATAAGTATATCCAATTCATCTTCAAGCTTTTGCACCTGCATGCTTAAAGTGGGTTGTGTTACAAAGCTCTTTTCCGCCGCCAAAGTAAAATTTTGATACTCCGCCACGGCCAGTACGTACTGTAATTGGGTTATGGTCATGTCAATGATTGTATGATATAAATGTATAAAAAACCATCAATAAAACTTATGATGATAATCATATTAATCCCATAAATATATAATTGAACATATCTTGACCGGATGCTTTTTTCAGAGGTTTTCAAAACGCCATTATCCCATTTCTACCTTCTACGGACATGGCAACACAAAACTGTACACAATGGGGCTTGCATCGTGAAACAAAAGAAGTTATCCCAAAATCTATTTCGATAGCCTGCCCAGTTGAAGTTATTGAGGTATTTTAACGTATTGGCAATCGATATGAATTTAACGATCCTCCGCACCCATAAGTAACATGATAAACTTAGTATTCGCTATAATCGTGACACTCTACTAAATACCGGTAAATGATCGGAAATATGTTTGTTGTTTTCCATACGATCATCAATATGAATGTAACTTTTTACGTTTAAATTTTTGGTGAAAATATAATCGATACGTTTATCCACATCCATGTTGGGGTCAAAACCATTGAACGTGCCTTTGGGTCCGTAAAATGGTCTTTCTGTGATGGCCTGACCATCTGAATATACTCTTTGTAAATATTGAATAGGCGTTTCATCCGGGGTCAAGTTAAGATCGCCCATTAAAACGACCGGAAAATTATCCGTGTTTAGTTCACTGATTTTTTTGGCGATAAGTATTGCGGATTTTTCCCGGGCAATTTTTCCAATATGATCAAAGTGTGTGTTGAAAATGTATAGTTTTTGTTTTGTAATCCTGTTTTTAAAGAGTCCATAGGTGCAAATACGTGCTATGACTGCATCCCAGCCTATAGAAATTTTATCGGATGTTTCGGACAACCAAAAAGTCTTGCTTTTCAAAAGTTCATATTTAGAAACATCGTATAAAATTGGGGAGAACTCTCCTTTCAATTTTCCATCGTCCCTGCCTGCGCCTATGTATTTATAATTGATCAAGTTATCGATCAAATATTTTAATTGTCCATAAAGGACTTCCTGCATCCCTATAAATTCAGGTTCGTAATGATTTATCAAATCTACCACAGCCTGTTTCCTGCCGTTCCAATTATTGACGGTATCGTTTACATTGTCATATTTAATGTTATAGCTCATAACATCCACATCTTGCGCTGTTAGGATGTTTATAAAGAGCAAAACGAAAAGGAAAGTGATGACGGGGTTTTTCAATATCGAATAATTTATAGGTTTAAAACCGGGTTTAAGTTAGGGGTTGAACTTTACATCCATGATATGGAATGGATTAAAAGGGAGCAATATCCGCCTTTTTAAAATTGTTTTAAAAGATACATAATAAGATTAGGAGGCAAAGCATATTTGCCTTACAATTCTTTTTTAATGAAAAACCCGGAAGAATATCCGGGCCTTGATAAAGATAGGTCTGCAGTTCTTTTATTGACGTGATAATGCTTTTACTTGGGCACTGGTTCCACTAAGATCCTCTCGCAAGACCTGGTATTTTCTTTTTATTGTCATGGAAGAATTAAAAAAAGGAAACATACACTGTTCCCTTAATATCTAAATATTAAATCGTTCAAAACCAATTATTTAGATAATTCTTGGATGAAAAAACAGAAAACGCATGTTTTTTACACATTGCTTTTGTGATAATTCACCTACTTTAGCAGGAGTTAAAGAATTACTTCCCCCGTTTACCGTTTGGTTTATAAACAAACTACGATTCCCTCAAAAGCTAATACTATAAAACCCCTTGGGGTTATAACAGTTACGGATTGCATATATAACCATTAAAAAAACAGATCTATGAAATAGAACCATATTTTGTTCCAGAGTATGGATGGTCTTATAAGTTTGATGACAACTGCCAGGGTCATTCAATCGATGGAACCTCTTATTTATGGGCAATAACATTTGGCGCACGATCTTGGAAAGGAGAAATCTCTAGAAGATGTGAAATAGTACCACAAATATATTAGAAACAATGCGATTGCCCAGAATTGTAATAAGCAGTTTTGGGCAATCTTTTTAAATGATTTGATTATGAAAAATCTTAGACTATTATTGTTACTTATTGTTTTGTTTCCGATTATAAACAGGGCACAGGAAAAACAATTGGTGCTGGACTATACCCTTACCAATTGTAACACTTTAAAAGCTAAGGCCACAATTTTTAAACAGGGGCAGTTGGATACTGTTTTTGGGCAAAGACCACTACACCCCGAAGGAGCGATACCAGGTGTTCCAATGGAAGTTCGTGAAGAAGATATGCGGTATGAGACCTATCATATACTATTGTTCAAAGAATATCCGACCAAAACCTTAAAGCACCATGTATCCCTAAAAAAAGATATTGATATGGTACTGCAACAAAAAATGGATCTGTTTGATTGGAAGATAACATTTGAAAAAGAAACCATATTGGGCCTGCAATGCCAACAGGCCAAGGCGCATTATAAGGGCAGGGATTATACGGCCTATTTCACCACCAAACTAAATTTTAAGGGAGGCCCATGGAAATTCCATGGCCTGCCCGGAGTCATCTTAAAAGTAGGTTCTGATGATGGACACTATTTTTTTGAAGCGACAGCTTATCGCATTGTTTCGACCAATAAAAAGATAAAAGACCCTTTTGCAGATACTAAAACCGTTGATTGGGAATGGTATTATAATAAATCGGTTCAAATAATAGATGTTAAATCTGCCAAATATAAAAGAAAGATACAGTACAGTTGTAATGGAGATATTGAAAAGTTTCCCTTTTCATATTGGTGAACGGTTCCCAAAAAAAGAACTGATTTAATGTGCAACACATATAATGTCACCCTTTTCTTATTTTACCGCCTCATATTATATAGTGAACTTAAAAAGCATCATCATAAAAAACGAACACATGAAAAAAATGATGGAATCTTTTAAAAACTAATGTTCTTGAAACATAGCCTTTTCTTAAATCTCCTTATAGGATTTTTGTCCATTTCGGCTTTTTCCCAAAAAGAAATCACCATTTCAGGCACTATAGCGGATGCCAAGGAAGAGCCCGTTTCGTATGTTGATATATTGCTAAAAAAACAAGACAGCACCCAACAAATTGTAGCCTTTGATATTACTGATAATCAGGGCAGGTACAAAATCACCCATTTGACCAAAATGCCCAAGTATTGGGTGGAAGTATCTTCTTTAGGGCATAAAAAGACCAGAAAACCACTTGAAATTTCAAATGACGCCAATCGGTTTACCTTAAATTTTACCCTTGAAGAACGCACCGAAGAATTGGAAGAGGTCGCCGTATATGCCGAAGCAGCCCGTGTAAGTGTAAAAAATGACACCACCACCTTTAATTTGGAAAAACTTACCAATGGTTCAGAACGAGTGGTAGAAGACATTCTAAAGAAACTGCCCGGAGTCAAATTGGAAGCCAATGGTAAAATAAAATTCAAGGGCAAGGATGTGAAAAATGTACTGCTAGATGGCGATAACCTTTTTGATGGCGGTTATACCCTTGGCACTAAAAATATCAATGCCAAACATATAAAAGGGGTAGAGGCCATAGAAAATTTTGAGGACAACCCCTTGCTCCAGGGGCTCAGTCAAAATGATGATGTGGCCCTGAACCTTAAGTTTCAAGATGGACTTTCGTTTTCTGGCAAAGCGGAGTTGGGTTATGGTCATAAAGAACGTTATTACGCCAATACCACGGGCATAGCAGTGACTAAAAAACTTAAAGGTTTTGCCACCCTTAGCTACAGCAATATGGGCAGGCAAGCATCGTCTAATTATTTTGATCCATCAGATTTTTTAAGAGGAAGATTCGGTGCCAATACCTTTAAATCGCCCACTTATATTACCGAATCTTCGCAAGGCAATTTGTCTCAAGGGCAGAACAGTATTAGCAACAATGCTTTCTTTGGCAGCCTAAATGTATTGCCCAAATTATCGAAAACAGAGACCCTGCGATTGAACATGGATTATTTTTCGGATCGGTCGGTACAAGAAAGTAGTTCCAGCACCCTTATCAATACCGACCCTGATAACCCCATTGTCATAGAACAATCGGATCGTAAAACCAATATTCCCCGTTTTGTGAATGCCAAGCTCAAGTACAGGTGGTTCGCCAGTAAAAAAACTTCGATAGAAGCACAGTTGAAGCTCTCTAAAAAAAAGGAAATCAATAATCAATTGGGCCTTAGAAATGGGGCAGAACAAGGGGGAAACCTTAGATCTAACAATAAATATGCTTGGGCCAACACTAAATATACGCACAGGATCACTAATCGTAGTGCCCTTAAATTAACGGCAGTAGCGGCATATGACGAGGCACCGGAAAGGTTGACCCTTATCTCAGGAATCGATTTTGACTCCAATACGCTGGTATCGGGTACCACCAATGAACAACAGGTGTTTGCCAAAAAGCAAAGTATGAACCTTGCGGGGCAATATTACAGTCGAAATAAAAAAAACCACAAATTCAGTCTAGATTTTGGGTTAGATTATTTTAAGAACCGTTTAGAAAGCGACCTGACCGATATCGCGGGGAATACTGTGTTCCAAAATAACCTGGCTTATGGGGTATTTATGCCACAGTTGACAACGAGTTATTTTTTTAAGACCAAAACGGTTGAAATATACCCTAAGATTAGCGGTAAATGGTACAATTATGATTATAAGGATTTATTGGGAAATAATTCACAGCAAGGCAATCAATGGTTATGGGATACTTCATTAACCTTTAAGTATATATTGAACAAGAAGCACTCCGTAAACGCATCGGTCGGAAGTACCAATACCCCTCCGGATGAGAATAAGCTGTACACTGATTTCGTTTTGGGAACCAATCGGTCATTGAGAAACAACGTTCTTAATTTTAATAAGATTAAAGCCGAGAGTGCTTCAATTTTCTATAGGTATTCTGATTTGTTCAAGGATATTGATGCCAATTTGGGTTTTAATTACCAAAAAAGTAATAATGCCTATTTTTCCAATTATACGGTGGCTCAAAACGTATCGTACCTTACTTACTTTCTAGAAGGTTTTGGTTCTAAAAATCGTAACATCAATGCTGGCATCAGTAAATATGTAAACGGGTTGCGTTCAAAGCTGTCCCTGACAGGATCCTACGACCAGCGTGATTATTTTAATCTGGTCAATAGTTCGGACCTTCGTGAAAATAAGAGCAATACCCTAAGTGCGGGTTTCAACATAAGCACGTCATTTATTGGCAAATTTCTGTTCAGCAACGACCTATCCTA
This sequence comes from Maribacter spongiae, assembly GCF_047345125.1. NCBI lineage: Bacteria > Pseudomonadati > Bacteroidota > Flavobacteriia > Flavobacteriales > Flavobacteriaceae > Maribacter > Maribacter spongiae. The sequence continues at coordinate 103,493 of NZ_JBLFEQ010000007.1, forward strand.
TAGCAAAACGGAATTTGTCTCGGAAGATATCAATACATTTACCAATGAAGGTATCACCAATAAATTTGGTGTTTATTATATTCCCAATGACCGTTTCCGGATAGATAGCGACCTCAATTATACTGTACCCGATGTGCATAGCTCCGATAACCGTACCCTGTTTTGGGATCTTTCTGCCCGGTATACCAATAAAAAGAAAAACCTGACCTATCGTTTGGAAGGCAAAAACTTGTTGGACCAACAAGATGTAAGTTTTGTAAACAATTCCGATTTTGCACAGCGCAGTAGCACCCAATCTCTTTTGGCACGTTATTTTTTATTAACAGTGAGCTTTAGGTTCTAATTTTCTCTAAATAAATTTGTTACCTATTTTTGATAATCTATGGATTCTTATGGACCTCGATATGCGCATGACACTTACCTTTTATTGAACTGGTTTAAACTTTTTGGATTATAGCGAACCTACCTGCCGGACGGGCAGGAATTAGGGGTTTTGTTCAATGCATCGGTGTTTATGAAGAAAAACCCGGAAGAATATCCGGGCTTTGATAAAGATAGGTCTACAGTTCTTTTATTGACGTGATAATGCTTTTACTTGGGCACTGGTTCCACTAAGGTCCTCTCGCAAGACCCATATTTCTGTACTATCACCGTCCGTGGTCGCTTCAACGTCGGCCAGGAATCCTTGAAAACTCCTCGCCCCGTGCACTTCTTCAAAATATTGCGGGAATTTGTCTTCTTTCCCCAACCAGGATGAATTGTCAAAGAATTCTACCCATCCAAAATCCAGACCGCTCCTATTGTTCATCTCATTGCTATAGACCCCATAGAGCTGATCCGGCATTTTTTCCTCGTACACTTTGACCACTTTTTTTATGACCTTGTCCATAAAGTCCTTTCTTTTGAATCGTTTTACATCGATCATGAAAACGGAAACTTTGTTAATTTTAAAATCCCTCGAAAAATTGGAAAGTTCTGGGTGTATTTTCATATAGTTTACTTCGACTTCGGGCATCAGGTATTTGGATATATTTTCTGCATTGTCACTGGAATGTTCTTCACTATGGGGTCTATCGTCCATAGCACTCCACGGTAAAGGCCCCATGATCAGCATATATTTACCGGCATTTTGACCGTTGAGTATATTGTAGACCCTTGCACCATATGGCCCTTCTGCATGGAATTTTTTGTTGTGTGCCGCTATCCCCGCTTCAAATTCTACAATTTTTTCAGGATTTACGGTCAACATGACGTTTTCTATGATCAATTCTTCTTGCGCTATCATTAAAAAAGGTAGCAGCACCAATGTGTACAGTATTTTTTTCATTTTTTATAATTGTTTAGTGTTGTTTAAATTTATTGTTCGGCGGTTTCTTCCATAGTCTCTTTCTTGGCTTCCATGGCCTGTAATGCCATAACGATTTCCGTGGGGTTCCAAAAACCGACTTCTCGCACTATTTTCCCGTCAATGAATTGATAGGTCAAATGAACGGGAATTTCAACTTCCTGATTATTGGCGGCCAAAGTACCTTTCCAGTCCAACCAGCAATTGACCCATGTTTCGCCATCATCTGTAAGTACCATTTCATATTCCTGATCTTTGTCCAAAAATCCCCGACTGGAGTAATTCACATCCATTTCCTTATGGTACTTCATAACATCATTTGCGGAAACAGGGTTCTTTTTTGTATTGAAATATGTTTTTGAAGTATCCGCATAAACACTGGTATCATAGTTTTTACTATTGTAATTGGCAATGTGCTTTTTGACCGTGTCAATTTCAGGAGAGTTTTGCGTATAGCGCTGAGGTCCCCGGTTACATGCCATCAAAAACAGTATGGCAAGCGATAGGTAAATTGCTTTTTTCATTATATTGATTTTTAAGGTTGATAAAATAAAATCTCGATTTTTTAGATCGAAGTCTAAAATTTAATTGGAAGGGGAATAGGCCATATCTGGACGCATACGACCTACGAATTCTTCATATTTGAGCAAATTACCGAACAGGTCGCCCATTGTTTTGTCACCGTCTTCACCCAATGCTTTATCGTTGGCCGAGGCCTTGGTGGCATAATCTATAGCATCTTTGGCCGCCACGGCCACCATAAAAAATTCACCGCGTGTGCCAAAACCGCTTTTATACACCCGGTAATGGGTCTTGGAACCTTTTTCAACGAACATAGCACGAATGGCTTTCATTTTTTCCTTTATCATGGCCCGGTCGCCCGGAGTATAATGGAGGTAGTGGAATTTTCTATAATTCTGACCTTCCGGAGTTTGTGTAAGACCATCGGGCATATAGGATAGTTCCTTATCCAGATGAATTATATAGTTGTGTTCAATATCATAACATTTGTCCATCCTATCAAATAAGTCGGACATCGCCGTTCCGCCCATTTTTTCGGCCAAGGTGGCGAATACGGGTTTTTCAATATCGGCCATTGATTCAATTTTGCTTACCCATAGATAACGGGAATCAGCAGTATTCGAAACAATTACATCTACTTCCTGAATATTGTGTTTTTTCATGTTGTCCGTCAGTTCTTTGCAAATATTTTCATATTCGGCGACCATTGCCGGTCTTACAACATCTTCATGTACCCAATAAGCCTGGGTCGTTTTCTCTTGGGCGTGAAGAATCCCGGTAACCATGATGGAGAGTAAAGCCAAGAATAGCTTTGTTTTTAGTGTTTTCATAATTTATATAATTGGTTATTACTTGGTTGCGAATAACATTGTGGTAGTAGAGGATATTAAAATTAAAATATCCAAAAATCAGTAACAGAGGGGCCTGTTAAGCGTAAATACTTGGAGGGAACAGCAATATTTAATGCAAAATGCTACTAAATATACTATTAATTATTTGATTATTAGATATTTATAATGAATAAAATAAATCCTTCCTAAAAAGAAGAAGAAAAACTAAGGTTGGATTTTTGTTCCATTGCCCTTGTCATGTATTTTAATGCCATGTTGCATTTAAAAAAAACTGGAACAAAACACTATTTTTTTACGGTAATTTCAAACAAGAACCGGTATAAGAAGGGAAATTATGTTCAATTCTATATAATAATCGTTTTTTGAAGGTATGCTTAAATAACAAATTATTCGTTATTTTTAGAATGACCACCGCTTTTGTTTTTCGGATTTCGATTTCTATTTTTTCTACTACGATAGTTCGATTTTCCGTACCGATTCCGGTTTTTAGGGGGATTCGGATTTTTAGATCGTTGCGGCCGTGGCTTGTTTTCCTGTTCCGTATCATCATCGTCAACAAATTGATGCTCGGGCATTCTTGGCACCTCTTGTTTGATGAGTTTTTCAATATCCCTCAAATAAGGACGTTCTTCCTTATCGCAAAATGAAAGCGCTATTCCGCTGGCACTGGCACGTCCCGTACGCCCAATACGGTGTACATAGGTTTCCGGAACATTGGGCAGATCGTAATTGATTACCAGGGAAAGTTCCTCTACATCGATTCCCCGGGCGGCAATATCCGTGGCTATCAGAACACTTAATTTCCCATCTTTAAAATCGTTCAATGCCTTTTGTCTGGCCGTTTGGGATTTGTTACCATGGATAGCGGCGGATTTTAGATCGACCTTTGTCAATTTCTTGACAATATTATTGGCACCGTGTTTGGTTCGGGAAAATACCAGGACAGAATCTTTGGGGCGTTGCTGAATGAGATGAGCCAATAATTTGACCTTGTTCTTTTTGCTCACAAAGTAAACCCCCTGTGCTACTTTTTCCGAAGTAGTCTGTTCGGGTTTTATGGTGACCCTCTCAAATTCACCCAGTAGTTGGCGAGACAGATCTACAATGTCTTTGGGCATGGTGGCCGAAAAGAAAAGCGATTGTCTTTTAGGAGGGAGTTTGGCTATGATTTTTTTAATGTCGTGAATAAAACCCATGTCCAGCATTTGGTCCGCTTCGTCCAATACGGCAAATTCAATATCGCGTAATGAAACAAACCCTTGGTTCATCAAATCCAAAAGCCTGCCCGGTGTCGCGATAAGGATATCCACGCCATTTTTTAGGATATTCACTTGTTTACCCTGCTTGACACCACCAAAAATGACCGTATTTCTTAAACCTGTATGTTTACCATAAGCGGTAAAGCTCTCCCCGATCTGTATGGCCAGTTCCCGGGTAGGGGTTACCACCAGGGCCTTTATTTTTCTTTTATGCTGCCTAAGTGCGATCCCTTCATATAAATGATGCAGAATGGGAATGCCGAAAGCGGCTGTTTTACCGGTTCCTGTCTGTGCAACGCCCAATAAGTCTTTTTTCTTTAAAAGAATGGGTATTGCTTGTTCCTGAATAGGTGTTGGATGGGTATAGCCTTCGTCTTCCAAGGCTTTTAAAATGGGGTCGGCAAGGCCGAGGTCTTTAAAGGTCATAGTGTTTAATAAGCTGCGAAGTTACGGTTATTGTTCGGATATCCGAATCTTGTTATTGTTTGATGTTTTTATGGCAAATATTTTCGCTTAATATACTGATTGACCCTTAGACTTTAACTTTTCACCACTTATTTTATAGGGTAGGCAACATATATTGGGCGACTCTTATATATAGGGTTAATTTTAGGATAATAATGGGCCAAACAGGATTGTTCAATGAAACGTTATTTACATTTTTTGCTTTTTATTTTTTCCATAATATCCTTTTCATGTTATGGGCAGGATACTTTTGGAGACAATTTTAACAGTGTCAACTATACCAATAATGATGGATCACAAAATTTTATAGGAGGCTGGGCCGAAACAAATGAGACAACCGATCCAAATGCGGGTAGGATAAGAATCAATAGTAATCAGCTTCGGTTGTCCAATCTAGACAACCGTTATATCACTAGAAACCTTGATTTATCGGCCTATGGATCGGTCACTTTGACTTTTACTTATAATAAAACAGGAGGGGATGAAAGGATTGCTGTTCAATTATATAACGGATCTTTCTTTGTTGACGTCGCTATCCTTGATGGCAGCGGTAACGTATCATATAACCTGGATCCCAGTGAAATCAATGCCAACTCGGCCATACGTTTTAGATCGGATAGTGGCAATTGGGATGGAGGTTTTGAAAGATACTTTATAGAAGACCTTCTTTTTACCGCACAGCTACCAAACCAACCACCTCTGGTAGTAGGGTCTGGAGATCGAATCTATTGTCCGGGTGCATCCGTTCCCATTGCCGAGACCGTTTCTATTACGGATGCCGACGATACCACTACTTCCGCGGTATATATTCAGATATCCAGTGGTTATGTAAACGGAGAAGATGTATTGATGCTGACGGGAAGCCACCCCAATATAACCTCCAGTTGGGATGCCGTTCAAGGTGAGCTTACCTTACAGGGGCCGGCAAATTACAGCGAATTCGAAACGGCCATACTGGCAACGGAGTTTTCATCAAGTTCCGCAAACCCTACAGGAACAAGACAATTTTCTATTACCGTAGGCGAAGCCAACTTTTTACCTGCCACACAACACTATTATGAGTTTGTAGCGGATCCGGGGATTACCTGGACCGATGCCGAGATAGCGGCCAGTAACAGGACTTATTTTGGGTTGCAGGGCTATTTGGTTACCCTAACATCGCAAGAAGAGGCGGATTTTTCGGGTTCACAGGCTCAGGGCGTGGGTTGGATTGGTGCAACGGATACCGCCGTGGAAGGGGAATGGCGATGGGTTACCGGACCCGAGGCCGGAACCCAATTTTGGAACGGTGCGGCCGGGGGGACAGAATTGACGTTTGCCTTTTGGAATAACCTGGAGCCCAATGATTATGGTGGTAATGAAGATTACGCCCATATTACGGATAATAGCATTGGGATTATGGGATCCTGGAACGACTTGCCCAATGCAGGTGCTACAGGGCCTTATGCCGCACAAGGTTATGTTGTGGAGTATGGGGGTACCATTGGTGATCCGGTTTTGAATATTACGGCTACTACAACATTGACAGTAGGCCGATGTCAGGTGATTACGAACAGAAGGATCACCTACCGTATAAAACCTGATTAGTAACCTGTGATACATTTTACCTTATGGAAGGAGTAGGCTTGTTCAATTAGTTTCTAATGATAGAACTTGTTTAAACTTTTTCAATAAGCTAAAAATTGTCCTTTTATATCCTGGTCTTGTCATTTTTTTCCTTTGATTCCTGTACGTCCGGCAGGCGGGTTCACTACAATCCAAAAAAATTAAACCAGTTTATATAATATCAAGGACCGTCCTTGTTCTTAAGGTCGATTCCATCTTTGTCTGACCGTCGTTTTATACAATTCGCCCTTATGATGTTACAATTGGGTAAATCTAATTTCTTTGTAAATAACGATCGAGGCATTTTTGGGGAGATACGGCCCCATATTGTAAAGATGTTAAAATGGCGTTTGGACTTTTGCTAACTTTAGACCTGAAAGTTCGTTTTATCCCGACCGGGGACAGGATAGGGCAGGGGGCCATAGTAAAGAATTGTAATGACCGTATATCGTTTTTTAAAAGAACTGTTCAGGGCCTTTGTAGTAGGCACATTGGTCTGCATAGGCTTTCTTATATATTTTTATTTTACGGATAAAATCAAATACGACTATTTTATAGCAAACCCCTGGTGGGGGTATTATCAGAATATAATATTTTCGGTTATACTCTATATGGTCAATGCCTTTTGGTACTTTTTTCTTTTAAGGAAATATAGAACCAATATCTATACGTTAAAACGAATGGGCATTGCTATATCTGGAAATATAGTTTTAACCTGTGTTGGGGTTTTGTTTGCCCGGATCATAATCATGGTCGGTTTTTATGATAAATCCGTCTGGGAAGTTCTGGTATCGCAAAAAATAGAGAATTACCAACAGCCCATCCTTATATCGCTTGGAATTTCCCTGATTTTCTATGGAATATGGTACTATAGATATCGGCAAGAGAAGAAAATAAAAGAGCAAAAAATTATTGCCGGTACCGCTTCCGCAAAATTTGATGCGTTAAAGAATCAATTAGACCCCCATTTTCTGTTCAACAGTCTTAATGTTTTGACCAGTCTAATTGAAGAAGACCCATTCCAGGCCCAAAAATTCACCACTTCACTTTCTAAAGTTTACCGATATGTCCTGGAGCAAAAAAATAAGGATCTGGTTTCCGTAGATGAGGAACTTCAATTTGCAAGGACCTATGTAAAGTTACTGAAAATGAGGTTTGAGGACAGTGTTGTCCTGGATTTACCTGAAAAAAGTGCAGACCCCGAAGCTAAAATCATTCCATTATCGTTACAGTTGTTATTGGAAAACGCCATAAAACATAATACCGTCACATCGGCCAAACCTCTCCATATACATATATACGAGGACGGAGAAATGCTGTGTATAACCAATAATTTACAAGAAAAACGGGTCATTAAAAAAAGTAGTGGGGTCGGCCTGCAAAACATACGACAACGTTATGGTATCTTAACGGATAAAGAAGTCGTTATCGATAAGACAGATGAGAGTTTCATGGTTTGTTTGCCCATACTCACCCGTCAGGTTTCCATCATGGAAACTTCTCAGACCCATATTGATGATAAACGATATCAAAAAGCAAAAGAACGAGTAGCCGCTGTTAAAGGCTTCTATAGTAATTTAATAGCTTTCAGCATAGTTATACCCTGTCTGGCCATTTTAAATTATAATACGACCAGTTTTCCATGGATTATCTTTCCTGTTCTTGGTTGGGGCTTTGGGCTGCTTACCAATGGTATGGAAGCTTTTGGTTATAATCCTATATGGGGCAAACGCTGGGAGGATAAAAAACTTCGCAAGCTTATGGAACAGGAAGATTTTTAACGTATTGATTGGGGAAGGTTATGGTCAGCAGTTGAATCTGCTTATTGTCCATTATCTACTGTTCACAGCCCCATTGTTCACTGCCCCATTGTTCATTGCTCACTGTTCACTGCTCATTGTCCAGTATCCGACACCGACCTATCCTTCAAAAACTACAGTTCGGCAAAGTATTTTTTAATTGTTGTTGTTTGTTCAGGAAATTTGGAGCATAACTAAAGGATAGATTATGGAAAATACGGAGGAATACAAATATAAAAAAGCGAAAGAGCAGGTAGATAATATCAAATCGTTTTACGACAATTTACTGGCCTATGTTATAGTAATCCCCTTTTTGGCCTATGTCGATTATAACACCACAAGCTTTCCCTGGATTATCTTTCTTGCAATAGGATGGGGAATAGACCTAGTGTGCCAATGGGGCAATGTTCATGGATATAATCTCATTCTGGGAAAGGATTGGGAAGAGCGTAAAATCAGGGAATTTATGAATAGCGGTAAGCATTAAAGAATCATTATCTTTAAAAAACAAGGTGTAACAAATAGGAAATCAGTTCAATATCATGGATAATAAGGATAGGGAAGATAAATACTTTAGGGCCAAAGAGCGTGTGCAATGTATAAAGAAATTTTACACAAGCCTTATGTCCTATGCCGTTTTCATAACACTTCTGGGAGGGTTGAATTATTGGATAGATGAATGGAGGCACCCTTGGTTTTTATGGGCGGCTTTTGGATGGGGGATAGGGCTTGTTTTTCAGGCCATCAAGACCTTTGGGTTAAACCCTTTCTTTGGAAAAGATTGGGAACAAAAAAAATTAAAGGAACTCATGCAGGAAGAAGAAGAAAGATGGAAATAAAGGAAAACGATAATCGGAAATTAAGGCGTGCAAAAAAACGTTTACAGGAATTAAAAGGCTTTTATTGGCATTTAGCTTCATATATTGGAGTGAACACTTTTATAAGTATAAATAAAATAATTAGGGACCTTAGTGATGGGGAGTCCTTTGTGGCATCTTTTTGGGATTTTGGAACTTTTGCTGTCTGGCTTTTTTGGGGAATCGGTCTTTTTTTTCACAGTATAAAAGTATTCTCCATAAACCCTGTCTTCTCTAAAGAATGGGAGGAACGGCAAATTAAAAAATACATTGAAAAGGATAAGAGGGAGGCTGAGAAATTTAAGTAAGATAAAAATTAAAATAAACGATTACGGGCATTTATTCGTATCTCATAGCCCGTAGAATATCTGGGAATAAGGTGGCAAGAAAACTTTAAAATATAGAAAACGCGCGATGAAAGTTATTATAATCGAGGACGAAAAACCGGCCGCACGCAGGTTGGGAAGGTTGTTGGCGGAGTTAAATGTAGAAGTCTCTACAATGTTGCATTCGGTTGAAGAGGCCATTGTTTGGTTTGGGGAAAATAATCATCCCGATTTAATTTTTTTGGATATTCAATTGTCGGACGGACTTTCTTTTGAGATTTTTGATGCCATAGAAGTAAAAAGTGCCATTATTTTTACGACTGCTTATGATGAGTATGCCCTACAGGCATTTAAACTAAATAGTATAGATTATCTACTGAAACCTATTGATGGCGAAGAGTTGGAAAGTGCCGTAAAGAAATACCGTTCTTTGAAACCACGATTCCAGAAATTGACCCTGGATTTTGACGATATCAAAAAACTTTTAGTGGATCCTTTGGAACGTGAATTTAAAAAACGATTTACCATTAAAGTGGGCCAGCATCTAAAAATTATCAATGCCGATGAAGTCGAATGTTTTTATAGCGAAAATAAAGGTACGTATGCCGCGACCATGGATGGTAGAAACTATCTATTGGACACCACTTTGGAAAATTTGGAGACAGAGCTGGAGCCAAAATCGTTCTTTAGGGTGAACCGTAAATTTTGCGTGAATATAGACCATATAAAAGATATTGTTTCCTATACGAACTCACGGCTTCAAATTAAATTGAAACACTTTTCGGAACAAGAAATCATAGTAAGCCGGGAGCGTGTAAAAAACTTTAAGCTATGGTTGGAATAAAATAATTTAATTAGTTGACTTTAAATTATTTATAATGTAACATAAATTTTATCTATGACGATAAAAACAGGGATTAATCTTCTTTTTCCACCCTGTTTTCATCAAAGGAGGAGGGCAATAATTTGGGAATCAATTTAATGAAAATGGGAAGTAATATGGCTCCGCCGGGCAATATGAAAATGGCCAGGGAAGGAATACTCTTAAAAATATCCAAAAGCTGATTTTGTACTTTTTTCCGCTCTTCCGTAGAAAGATCCCTAAGGGTTGATTTGGACAAAAGAGAGACCAGTTCCGCACTTTCGGAAAGTTCTTTCTGTAACCTCTTGCTGTTTCTTAGAATAAGCCTATTGACCACTTTTCCCATACTATCGTAAAACTGAACGGCCAAATTCTGTTCCTTTAGGAAAGGAATGCTCTCCCCGTTTTTTGTAAAAAATGAAGTCACATTTGCCATGGCGGTAGCAATTTGATCAGGTGTAAAACCCAGATCCTTACCTATATCAAGAATAAATTCAGATTCGGAATATGCTAAAAAATGGTCCTCCCATACGGTAAGACAGGCCATATCCAAAAAATATTGGTTTTCCCATACAGAGTCATTCGTCAGTAAACCTTCCCTATAGGAACCATCAAATTTTTGTGTCTCCCCATCTATGAACGTGAGGGAAGATTCCAAGAGTTGGGCCAACTTCTCATCGCTTTTATTTTTTTCTTTGGAATTAAGGGTGTGGTACGCAATGTTTATGGCCAGATATTCCAATTTTTGGGCACGTAACCTAATGCCATCGGGATTTTTAAGATATTCTTTAAAAAGAAGTACGTCTATAAACAATAAAGAATTGGTTATAAAATTGTTGAACGTTTTTCCGATAATGTTGTCCTCCAAATAAATACGGGATTCCAATAATTTTTCAAGTTTGGCAGATGTTTTGTTTCCCGTAAAAAGCTTTCCAAGAAAAGAAATATGGTCAAGCTCCAATACCTGATAAAAATGAAAAATACGCTCAAGAAACGGTGTGAACCCATCCTCGTCCGTTTCCAGTTTAAAGGTAAAATAAAGGGTGTTCAGTAGGTTTATTTTAGCTTTTTCATCCTCTGAAAGCTTATGTTCCGGAGTTATAAATGATGGAATGTCCACATTAATACCATACACAAATCCCGCAGATCTCAGCGTGTTATACAAAGAAGTGAAATCCGTATAGGTGTTTTTATGCCCTAGGACCAAAGAGCCAAACTTTTCAATCCAACCAGATGCAGATGGGTTCATTAGAATGAAAGCATTTCTAATCAAAGGTAGCCAATATCCATTAGTGGAGAGACAATAAACATTCTTTTTAAAGAAACGGTACCGGGTTTAAGTTTTATTGTTTCTTTTGTTTTTGGGTTTTTGGGCTATTGATTAATGACCGTAACATGGAAAACGGGTTCAATATCAAAACCCCATATAATGGATAAAATGATTTGTTCATACATCTGGATATTGCAAAGTATATTACCACGTTATACAGTCTGTTGTATGCGTGTTTGAGTGTAGTTCATCGAAATTTTAGGAAATTTTAAGAAAAACATGGATGAAATGTATATATTTATCGACCAAGTGCAAAATAAAGCATTTGGTATGCCCCAAGCATATAAAGCAAAGTGCGTGTTTAAAAAACCTAACTGTATTAATTGCTGGCTTATGGAATACCTACTCTTCTCATTATGGATTACTGCAATGATCGTTATGATCGGTAAGAGCATTTTGGCTTATCGTTCGCTTCAAAAAACCCTTAACGGAAAAAATAGTGTAGCTTAATTAGCTATCAAGAAATTTTCGCAGTAATACAGGTAATAACAATAGATCCAATACTAAGGCCGTTACCAGTGTTACGCTAATAATAACCCCAATAGTAATACTGGGCCGGTGAATTGAGAACAGCAGCACCAAAAATCCAAAGAATAGAATAAAGGTTGTGATCAGCAACGCTTTTCCTGTTTCGGTAAAGGTTTTTCGTAGTGCTTCTTCTTTTGTATAGCCTTGTGTTCTCCCCAACTTGTATTTTGCCAAAAAATGTATGGTATCATCTACGGCTATGCCAAAAACAATAGCAAAGACCACAGATAGGGAAGCTTCTAACGGAATGCCCAAAAAGCCGAGTACCGCCCCGGCAAATAAAATAGGCAATACATTGGGTACCAGTGAAATCATGAACATTTTAAAATTCCTGAATATCAAGGCCATGATTATCCCTATTAGCAATAAGCCATAGAACAGTCCTTCTAAAAGGCTTTTCCGAATATATTTTGCGTTGTTGTCCAGTAACATACTTTTTCCCGTAACCTTCACCTCGATTTTAGTGGTGTCCAACGCCGAATTGGCGAATGCATTGATCTGTTGGTATATCTTTTGTAAACTATCCATGCCAACATCTTGGAGTTTTCCGTTGATTCTGGCCATACTTTCATCTTTGTTTACGAATCTATTGAATTGTTTTCCGGCCAGTTTTCGCACATCCTTTTTATAGGCTTCATAGGTCGACTCCTCTTGTGGTAATGTTAAATAGGCGGATTGGTTCAGGTTGTTCGCCTTATGGATTATTTTAAAAGGGAGGTTGGGTGATTGTAGGTTCCCAATACTTTGTATGGATCTTAAATGATTTTCGAGTTTCTCGATTTCTTGGGCAATCGTGAAATGGGTCACTTTGGTTTTGTTTTTTGCCCTTACCGCTATTTCCAATGGGCGAAATCCCGAGTAGTGTTCTTGAAAAAAAATAAAATCTTCGGCTATTTTACTATTATTGGGGAGTACATGCTTAAATTCATAATCGGTACTAATGAGGTAAATACCCAATAAGCAAGTGCACGCAAATACAATTGTCCCCAAGATAATCTGGTTTGGATATTTTTTTGTAATCGTATTGATTTGTAATAAATAATTGTTCCAATTACCCACCGCGGAACGTTTTCCCATGAGCTTGTGTTCCGGGAAACTGATCAATAGGGAACCTGTTAAAAGAATAACGGTAAAGTAAGCTATCATGACCCCAATGGCGGCATTGACCCCAAAATCCTGGATACTGGTCAGTCTGGAGGACAATAAGGTCATAAAGCCGATCGCCGTGGTAATGGAAGTGAGCAAAGTTGTAAGCCCCACTTCCTTAATAGAGGAGAGAATGGCCGTGTATCTGGGAATTCCTTTTCTTATCTTTCTGATAAAACTATCGGTAACATGGATAACGTCCGATGTGCCGACGATTAACATGAGTACGGGATAGAAAGCCGCCATGGCATTGAGCTCTTTGCCCAATGCGGATAACAATCCGAGAAAAAGCAATAAGGACATTCCTATAGAGATCATTGAGATGGTTACCAAGGGGATACTTCTGTAGACCAACCATAAAATAATAAAGACCAGAATGGAAGCTACTATAGCGGTTCTCAAGACTTCACTCTTTTGCATTTCAACAATGGCCTCGTAAAAAAAAGCCCTTCCCAGCATATGATATTTTGAAAGGTCGTTTTTACGAAGCGAATTTCTAATCTGACCGAGCAATACTTCGGATTGTTTATAGTCCAAATTATCTTCTGTTTGAAGTGCAACGACCAATGATTCCGATTTTTTATCTATCAGGACATTCAAGAAAAGGGAATCTTCCTGTATCTTTTTCCAATCTCGTGCATAACGTTCGGTATCTTCTAAGTGAATTATGGGAAGTGCCGTATAGCCCAACGTTGTTTTTAAAGGGTAGGATAATGTGGTCAAAGAGGCGGATCGGGTAACATATTCAAAACTTTTGCTCGCTTTGGAAAAGGAGTGAAACCTGTTTAAGAATTCCTTCTTGAACACATGGGGTTCATTTTCAATAGCGATCAAAAGAAAATTATCGTCCGTTCCGAATTCTTGGATAAACGATTCATAGAAAATAAGATCCGGGTCTTCCTCTGGAAAAAACTGACTGAAATCAAAAGAGAATTTTAGATTGCCCAGAACGGAAACCGAGAGTGTTCCCAGACAAAGAAAAAGAATGATGAAGATTTTTTTTAAGAGGGATAACTTTTTCCTCATAAGGCTATAACGACCGAGTGCTAATATTTATGCACGAATTTTTAAAGTGTCCTGATTTTGCCACGAACTCTATAAAATAGGGTAAATGAAAAAGCTGCCCTAGGGCAGCTTTTAGGTATTAAAAATCGTTTTATTGGATTATTCCGGTACAACTTACCCTTGCGCCCGCTGCCCCGCTAGGTTGTGAAGTAAAATCATCCACACCTTGATGTACGATAACCGCCTTGCCAATAATATTCTTGTTTTCATCATCACATCCAATGCACCATTGATCCGTGGAAAACTCAACAATGGCATTTCCGTCGGCATCCGCGGTAAAGTTTCCGATATCCCCTTTATGATATCCTTCAGCCGCTCCCCATTTGCCATGTGGTTCATTGGTGGGATTCCAATGTCCTCCGGTAGATTTACCATCTGCCGATGAACAATCCGCGGTTTGATGAATATGTATGGCGTGTTCCCCTTCGGATAGGCCGGATAATGAGGCCATCATCTTAACGGTGCCGTTTTCGTCCTTAAAAGATACTTCACCTTTTACATGGCTGTCACTTTTTGGCTCCATCATGAATTTTATGCTTTCCGCCATTATTTCTTCTTTTACCTCTTCCATGACTTCTTCCTTGGTCTCCGAAGTTCCTTTCTTTGTCTCTTTGCAGCTGAAAAATACCAGTAGGGTAAATAATGCCGCAGGGAGTTTAACTATTTTTTTCATCTCAATATTTGTTTTTAGGTTTTATACTTCTAAAATTACTAAAATAGCATCGGTATTTTAGCGCATTTCATAAGGATTTTAAAAGACCTCGAAAATCACGAACATTTTTTTAAAATTTCCATGATGTAAAAATTAATGATGGTTACCCGTAATCGTAGTTTCAAAAACCGCAATTTCCGTTATTCCAAGAGCTTGGTAATCACTTGCGTTTCGCTATGCAAGGTTCTATGTACGGGGCATTTGTCCGCTATTTGCATGATTCTGGCCTTTTGTTTTTCATCCAAATTCCCGGTCAGTCTAACCTCTCTATGAAAAGTGTCGATCTTTGCACTGTCCGCTCCACAATCTTGACAATCTTCGGCATGTGATTTGCCGTATGAGGTATGGACTTCTACATTTTCCACGGACCACCCTTTGCGTTTGGCATACATTTGTATGGTCATGGCCGTACAGGCGGACAAGCCTGCCGAAACCAGTTCATAAGGTGATGGGCCATAGTCATTACCACCCACGTTTAACGGTTCATCGGCAATTAAAAAGTGGTTGCCTACTTTCATGTCCGTAGTAAAATCATCTTCTCCGTTCAAGCTGACGACCACTTGATGTTTTGTTTTCAATATGGGTTTTGAAGGCATATCTACATAGCGCTGTGACCAACCTGCTATGACTTTTCCCACATATTGAGAATCCTCTTTGTTCATTAAAAGATGGTCTGCGCCATCCAGGGAAACGAAACTTTTGGGATGATGGGCGGCAATATAGATTTCCTCGGCATTTTTAATACCTACGGTGTCATCTTGCGGCGAATGTAATATCAATAGGGGTATTCGGAGATTTTTTACTACGGCGGTCAAAGATTTGCTTTCCAGATCTTCCAAAAACTGTTTTTTTATGGTAAAATCCCTACCGCCCAAATTCACCACTGCTTTTCCGGTACTTTCAATTTCCTTTAAGCCACTTTTGAACAAATGTTGAACATGAACGGGACTTGCGGGCGCGCCTATGGTGACCACTGCTTTTATAGAGGGTATTTCGGCCGCCGCAAAAATTACCGCCGCTCCCCCTAAGGAATGGCCTATTATAAGTGACGGTGCCTGATATTCTTGTTTTAAATGTTCCGCTGCAGCGATTAAATCGGATACGTTTCCTGAAAAATTGGTGTCCGCAAAGTCCCCCTCACTTTCTCCCAGACCGGTAAAGTCAAACCGTAAAACGGCAAAACCGTTTGAAGTAAGTGCTTTTCCAATAGTTTTTACCGCTAATAAATTTTTATTGCACGTAAAGCAATGTGCAAAGATGGCATAATTATGAGGGCGTTGATCTACGGGCATTTCCAATCTACCCACCAATGTCTGGCCTTCTTTGTTTTGAAAGGTTATTTTTTTAAGGTTCATCGTTCTTTTTCTTAAAGACACCCCTTAAGTCGGGATTAAAGAACACTCCTATCTGTAACCTGTCAAAATTAAGTGCGGAAAAATGATTTTTAAGATAACCGGCCTGTATACTCAGGTTTTCGGTAACATTTACACCTAATGCCGCATAAAGGCGGTTTTGGCCAAAAACATCATCCTGTAGATTTAAAAATACTTCATCGTAAAAGTTCAGGAAAAATATATCGGTCAATGGCAAGGTCAGTTGCAAGCGATACCTGGCTCGATGTTCGGTTTTTTTAATATTCTGTTCCGGATCACTTCTTGTATCCAAGGACCGTAGAAAGCGCTGTTCCAAACGGTATCTATGTTCGAACAAAAACTCACCGACCTTATTTTTTAAGATGAACTGTTCAAAGATACGGTGCTCGGTACTGTTATCTTGTTCCGTAAAATCCTCAAATGAAGGGTCGGTATCAATATACCCATAACCCACGGTCGCTATGGCATTGGGATTTATATGGTAATTAAGTCCCGTACGGAGCAATAATTGATTAAAATTCTCACCTTGCTGATAATAACGCAGTTGTGCCTCGGTATGGATACTCAATTTTTTGGAAATCCTATTCGTACCAAAATACATATGCCATGATCCCAATCTTTTTTCACCGGTATCTTGTGCGGTTATGGCCATTGACCCTGCTAATACTATCAATAAAATTAAACTTCTCATATATGCTATAATTTGTGCTATTAAACGTAATCGAAACCCTGTTGCATTATTGCTTTGATCGAAAATTTTTATCGTTCCCTATTCTAATTGAAATACCTTTATATCCTTAAATGGGGAATTGTCCAAACTTTCCATCAATGCTCTATAAGGGGACCATTTTTTGGTGAAGAAAATATTGGTTTTATTCAGTGCCGATCGTAGATCCTGTTCGGCATACATTATCAAATCCTTTTCTGTTTTGGTAATACCATTTTTTCTTGTGGCGGTATAAAAGCTAGCGTCATCAATACGTTTCATAATATTTATTTCGGGATTTCTTGTAATACCCTGTCTTTTATCTTCCTTTCCGATATATATGGCTATGACCGAATCGATTTCTTTTATGATATCCTTTGATGCCTTGATCTGTTCTTTGTATTTTTTTTCATCCAGTTTTTTCAGATCCTTACTGTACCGTTCCGCCGTATTTTTGCTTTCCACCAGTTGTGTAACGGCATCGGTCACAGTCTGGATCATGATGTCTAATCTTTTTCCCGCCTCGTAGACCGCATTGATGGAGGCCATATTGATAGCAATCCTTGGGTCGGATTTCACGGTAATGGTCGTTTCCTCGGTAACTTCGCCAAAGCTCATTTTAACTTTGTATATGCCTGGTTTAACGGAAACACCACCGGGCTCGTTCTTGGACTTGGTGATTTTCCGTTTGGGACGATTTGGCCCTTTCTCGTTCATGTCCCAATAAACCCTATGGAAACCTGCTTTTTTCGGGGTTTTATATTTTAAAGTGCGTATCAATCGGTCACCATCATAAAAATCGAATTGAACGGAATCCTTTTTTTGTATTCCCGTCAACGTTTCCGTTGTGGTATTTTCTTCTTTTTTCTTTTCATCATCTTTGTCTTGATTTTCCTTTTTTATATTTTTTTTACCTTCCTTGAGATAATAGGTAATCATAGCGCCCGATTTTCTGTTTTCCCCATTATAGAGTGCATCTGCACCAAATCTACTTCCCGTAGGCTGTTGATAGGCGGCTTGGTAGGCGATCGGAGGTGGAAATAATTTTGCTTCCCGATTTAAAATAGAGGTGTCAGTTGCCAGGGCCCGCAGAGGGCGTATGTCATCCAATACCCATGCTGCACGACCAAAAGTTCCAATGACCAGATCGTGTTCCCTTGGATGTATGATCAAATCCTTTGTAGAAACAGTAGGGTAGCCTTCTGTCCATTTTTTCCATGTCCCTGCCGCATCGAAGGAAATATAAAGACCATCGTCCGTACCTAGAAACATCAAATTGGGATTTATAGGATCTTCCGCAATGCTCAGCGTATAGCTTTGCACATCTTTTTCGTCTACGATACGGGTCCAGGTTTTACCATAATTTTTGGTACGATAGGCATAAGGGGTATAATTGAACCTTCTATAGTCATTGGCGATCAATAAGGCTTCTCCCTTGTTTTTTGATGAAGCCTTTATTTGCGGGATCCAACTTCCTTTTGGTAATCCTTTGATATTGGCGGTTACTTCCGTCCAGGTGGAACCCCCGTTTTGGGAATAATGTACCCGGCCATCGTCTGTTCCCACCCATAACATATCCTTTTCCACCGGTGAGGGTTCTATGACAAGAATGGTGCAATAATTTTCGGCTCCCGTAGCATCTATGGTGAGTCCACCACTCTCGCTCTGTTTTTGCTTTTCCGGGTCATTGGTCGTAAGATCGGGGGAAATGACCTCCCAAGTAGCCCCTTTATTGGTGCTTTTATGTACAAACTGACTTCCAAAATAAACGGTATTGTTATCAAAAGGATCTTGGCCAATACCCGCGTTCCAATTAAAACGCAGTCGAGTATCCGCATTGGGCGAGGTGGGCCTTACGATGTAATTGTTTCCGGTTTTCCAATCATATCGGAATACAAAACCCTGTTGGCTCATAGCATAACCAAATTGTGAATTGTCCTTGTCGGGAATTACATCAAAACCATCACCAAAGGCAATTTCTTGCCAGTAACTATTGCGAATGCCCTGTGCTCGCCAAACATAGGCAGGCCCTCTCCACGAACCGTTGTCCTGCATCCCCCCATAAACATTATAGGGGTATTCATTATCTACATTAATATGATAAAACTGGGCTACGGGAAGATTTCCTATAAAACGCCATGATTTTCCACCATCCTTTGAAATATTGAAGCCTCCATCATTACCGTTCAATATAAACTGACCATTGTTTGGATGTATCCATAACGCGTGGTGATCAGGATGTACCCCGTTATTGGCCTGATATGCCGGCATTAATTGGGTGAAGTTTTTCCCGCCATCCTGGGATACGTTCACATAGGTGAACACAGAATATATACGATTCTCATTTTGTGGATCCACATAAATTTCGGAATAGTAAAACGGTCGATTTCCGATATCTTTCTTTTCATTGATTTTTTTCCAGTTAAAACCACCATCCTCGGACTTGTACAGGGCATTTTTTTTCGCTTCTACCAGGGCATAGACAATATTTGGTTTTCCGGGGGCTATGGCAACACCAATACGTCCCAATTCCCCTTTTGGCAACCCTTCTTCCTCGGTCAGTTTTTTCCAGTTCTCACCGCCGTCATGGGTCATGTAAAGCCCACTGCCTTTTCCACCGGACTTAAAGAACCATGGATCACGTTTATGCTCCCACATGGCGGCAATTAATTTGTTGGGGTTGACAGGGTCCATGACCAGATCGGCTACTCCGGTACTGTTATTTACAAAAAGTACTTTTTTCCAGGTCTTGCCACCGTCCGTAGTTTTAAAGACACCTCGTTCCGGGTGCTCGCCCCAGGGCGAACCAATAGCGCCCACATAAACCGTATTGGGATTCATGGGGTCGATTTTTATCCGATGGATATGACGTGTTTTTTCCAGACCCATGGATTTCCAGGTCTTGCCACCATCCAATGATTTATATATTCCATAACCTCCGTTGAGACTGTTTCTTGGATTCCCTTCCCCGGTACCTACCCAAATAACGGAAGGGTTGGACTGCTGAATGGCGAGGGCACCTACCGAAGCGGTCAGTTCTTTGTTAAAAAGAGGTTTCCATGCAATACCGCCCGAAGCGGATTTCCATAGACCTCCAGAGGCGGTCCCTACATACATGACGTCTGGATTATTATGGACCACATCAATGGCCGTAACCCTGCCACTCATGCCTCCCGGACCTATATTTCTGGGTTTTAGGTCCTGAACAAGGTCCATTTTAAATTCTTGTGCAATAAGGGAGAAAGATGCAAAAAACACCGAGAGAAAAAGTAGTTTTTGTTTCATTATTGGAGAGGTTAATTAGTCGGATTAAATATAGGGGAAAAGGATGATGGGGTTTCTTAAAAGGGTGTTAAGAGATGTATGGGGACTGCGGTTTTAAATCTAAAAGATCTCCAAGGGCTTTTTCCCGGGATTTCCATTCTTGGAATAACAATGGTTTATTGGGTTTTGAGGCTGAACAACCCGGTGGTCGCCAGTATATTGTGCCATGGAATCTGTGGATTTTTATTCCATATCGGTTTGTTTTTCGAGGTTGGGCCTCATCCGGAACAAGTGATTTATAATTAAATGGATTCGTTTCTGAATCTCAATTCCTTGCCGCATTCTTGGCTATCTCATCCAATTTGATATCGATTTCTTCTTTGGAAATCCATTTGCCTTGCCGTATCACCCCTGAAAGCTGTTGTAGGGCATCCAGGTTTTCCAAAGGATTGTGATCTATTAATATAAGATCTGCCTCTAAACCCACTTTCACCTGCCCAAAAGTTTCTTCCATGGTAAAGAATAAGGCCGGATTAATGGTCCCCGCCTGTAAAATCTCCAAAGTACCGAGCCCTGCCCTTTGCATACCATCGATTTCATGATGAATGGAAAAACCGGGCACATTGAATAACTGTGGCGCATCTGATCCCAAAAGCATGCCATGCCCGTTTTCCTGGAGTTTTTTAATAAGTTGAAGTCGAATGGCATCAAAACGTTGCCATTGCACCTCATTAAAACTCTCATCATCCATATACCTGTCCTTAACGGATTTCCAATGGTCCAAAACGGTTTTTGGCATATATTTCATTTCGGGCTGTTCCAGTAATCGGGTTGTGGAAATTGGGGCGAACCAACGTTCAAAAAGACTTTGTGTAGGCACGATCCAAACCTTATTGTTTTTTGCCAGAGTGACCAATTCATTAATTTTAACGGTATCCGCTAAAGGAGTAAAGGCATATCCGAAAAAGCCGTTGTCCGAGGGGGATACATCGGCAGATTTGGGTACCAGGCCTTCTAAAAATCCGTCCACATGATCAATGGAAGCGTATTTGCTTTGTAATGCATGGCGAATCCCCACATTCACAGGAACATGTCCGGCAAAGGGAATCCCCATGGTATTGGCCGTGGTTACTATTTGATCAAAAACGGCACGTTGGATACCCGGATGAATTTTAAGAAAATCATAGCCCGCTTTTTGGTAAGCGGTCACTTTGGTAATGGCCTCGTCTTTAGAGGTAACTGAATTTCCGTTCAAAGAAGGACTGGATGTAAATATTCTAGGACTCAAAATTTCACCCTTTTCGGATTTTTCCCTCAGGATCAAATGAGCGGGATCTCCGAGCATGCCCCTTATGGTGGTAATGCCATTGGAAAGGTATAGGAACAGGGTTTCCTCAATACGTTTCGAATTGGTAGAAGGTGGTGGAATATGTGCATGCATTTCAGCTAATCCAGGCATCAGGAATTTCCCTTTTCCATTGATGATTTGCTTAAATTCCTCTTGTTTCGGGCTATCTTTTAAGATTGCTTTTATCTTTCCCGAATCTATGATCACGGTTTGGTTCTCAATAATTTTTCCCGAACGAACGTCTATGATATTAACGGCCGTAATGGCTATATCCTTAAGTTGGTTTTTGTCCTGTGCCCGGTGGCAAGAGACAAATAAGAGAGCGGTGAGCATAATATACAGGCTGTGCATCGTTTTATTTTTATAGTGTTCAACTAAATATAGGTTTCATTGCTATTAACGGGTACTTCTGGATTTAATGTTCGCTTTGCAGCAACGTATAATTTCTTTTATTCTTTTTTGTCTTGTTTCCTCCCTTTTGGCCTGATTCAACCAATATAGGTAGCTTTTTCGTTGTCCTTGCGTAAAACCTTGATAGTGCATAAAAGCCTCGGGGTTCTCGTCAAAGGCTGTTTTCAAATCTTTAGGTACGATGCCATTTTCCACATCGTCCAAGGCTATCCACGAGCCATTTCCCTTGGCGATTTCAATGGCTTTTAACCCACTTTCATGGATCAAACCAACACTTTCGAGTTCTTCGATATGCGTTTTATTTACCTTGCTCCATACACTTTTGGGTTTTCTTGGACAGAAATATTGCCTTCGCTTACCATTTCCTAAACTTTTAACGGTGCTATCTATCCAACCATAACACAGTGCTACCCGTACGGCTTCTTCCCAACGCATACTCTCTTTTTCATGGGCCACGGTATAGAAAATAAGATAAACACCCTCCTTACGACTGTAATTTTTATGCAGCCATTCTCTAAATTCCCTATCGTTTACAAAATATAATTCGGGGATACTTTTCACCATCTGGACGTGTTAACATTTATTTTTATGAAAATACGACCTTAAGATGACTTCAAAGTTGGTTTATGAACTATCCAGTGCGTATTTTTAAAACCTTTATTAAATTAACAAACCTATGGCTTTTAAGCAAATGAAAAAGATAATGCCCATAGCTGTTCTTTTAGGTCTTTTGATCTTGGGTTCCTGTGGAAATAGGAGAGATGAAGCACCTAGAGTCCTGATTTTTTCCAAAACGCTTGGTTTTGATCATGTCTCCATTCCGGCAGGAATAACGGCTATCCAAAAATTAGGGTTTGAACATGGTTTTGCTGTGGACACCACAAAAAATGCGAATATGTTCAACGAGGAAAACTTAAAACAGTATTCCGCCGTAATTTTTTTGAGTACCACGGGCAATGTCCTGGATCACTACCAGGAAGCGGCATTTGAGCGCTATATTCAGGCAGGTGGTGGTTATGTTGGAATACATGCGGCAACGGATACGGAATATGATTGGGGTTGGTATAATAAATTGGTAGGGGCTTATTTTTTAAGTCATCCTTCTGGAACGCCGGAAGCCGACTTCATTATTAAGGACAGAAATTTTATGGCCACAGCGTTTTTTACCGATACGGTCTGGCGAAGAACGGATGAATTATACAATTACAAAAAAATAAACCCGGAGGTCCATGTCGTCATGAC
This sequence comes from Maribacter spongiae, assembly GCF_047345125.1. Lineage (NCBI taxonomy): Bacteria > Pseudomonadati > Bacteroidota > Flavobacteriia > Flavobacteriales > Flavobacteriaceae > Maribacter > Maribacter spongiae. The sequence continues at coordinate 126,509 of NZ_JBLFEQ010000007.1, forward strand.
CCTGGATGAGTCTAGCTATAAAGGTGGGGAGAACGGCGATTTTCACCCCATTGCCTGGTATCATGAATTTGATGGGGGAAGGGCCTTTTACACTGGTGGCGGACATACCAATGAAAGCTATTCAGAAGAATTGTTCTTAAGGCATATGTTTGGAGGTATTCAATATGCCATTGGCGAAAATGAGTATTTGGACTATAGTAAAGCCACTTCCCGGATTCCACCAGAGGCAGATCGTTTTTCTAAAAAGACCCTAACTTCAGGGGCATTTAATGAACCTACTGAAATGACTATTTTACCCAATAACGATGTACTTGTGGGGCAACGTGGGGGGGAGATTATGTTGTACAAAGCAGGGACCGGGACATTGATGGAAGTTGCAAAGTTGGATGTGTACCATAAAACCCAGAATACACCGGGTGTCAATGCAGAAGAAGGACTAATGGGTTTACAGAAAGATCCCGATTTTGCCATTAATAACTGGATCTATGTATATTACGCTCCTACGGGCGATAAATGGTTGAATAGACTTTCCCGTTTTAAATTCAAGGATGATACTTTTGATAGGTCTTCCGAACAAGTAATCTTGGAGGTGGACAGCCAACGGGAAATTTGTTGTCATACCGGAGGTTCCATAGCTTTTGGCCCCAAAGGATTATTGTATTTGTCTACTGGGGATAATACCACACCCTTTAATGAACCCGATGAAAAATATGTGAACAATGGCTATGCGCCTTTGAACAATATTCCGGGGCATGAGCAATATGATGCCAGAAGATCTTCTGGGAATACCAACGACTTAAGGGGGAAGATACTTCGGATTAAAGTAAACGAAGACGGTAGTTATGCCATTCCCGAGGATAATCTTTTTCCCGTAGGAATGGAGAAGACCAGACCGGAAATCTATACGATGGGCCATAGAAACCCCTATCGGATTTCTGTTGATATGAAGAAGGGATATTTGTATTGGGGGGATGTTGGCCCAGATGCACAAGTGGATAGTATGGAAACAAGGGGCCCCAAAGGTTATGATGAGATGAATCAGGCCCGTGAAGCCGGAAACTTTGGGTGGCCTTTATTTATTGGGGACAATAAACCGTACAGAACCTATAATTATGAAACAGGAGAATCCGGGAAAGAGTTTGATCCACAGCGGCCCATCAATAATTCAAGAAACAATACGGGTCTAACAGAATTGCCTAAAGCAATGCCGGCCTATGCTTTCTATCCCTATACACATGATCGGGATTTCCCACAATTAACTGCTGGTGGGCGTAATGCCATGGCAGGTCCTACATATTATTCCGATTTATATACAGGGAAAGGTAAACTACCGGATTATTATGATGGTAAGGTCATTATCTATGATTGGATGCGCGGTTGGATGAAAGCGGTTCATTTAGACAAAGAAGGTAATTATAGCAAAATGGAACCTTTTGCTTCCGATATCAAGGTGAATAATTTGATCGATATGGAAGTAGGGCCAAACGGCAAGATCTACTTGCTTGAATACGGTAGTGGATGGTTTGCCCAAAACGAGGACTCCAGCTTGGGCTATATTGAGTATAACGATGGAAATAGGCCCCCGTTAATAGATGGCATAACCGTAAACAATACTTCGGGCAAGGCACCCTTGTCCATATTGGTAAACGTTGAGGCCAGAGATCGAGAAAAAGATGCCCTGACCTATATTTGGGATTTGGGCAATGGCGAGACTAAAGAAACCTCAACTCCTCAAGTTGATTATACGTATACCGAAAAAGGAGATTATCGCATTGCCGTTACCGTTAAGGATGATAAGGGCGAATCTGTTAAAAGTGAAACGGTAACCGTTGTTGTGGGTAACCTAAGACCTGAAGTCATTATTGATCTGGAAGGAGGTAATTCTTCCTTCTTTACGCCCGGACAGGATATAGCATATTCAGTTTCCGTTATAGACCCGGATAGCGATGGGGGTATTGATGAAGGGAATATTTTTGTGAGTGTGGATTATTTAGAAGGAATGGATAAAGCGGCCATGTCCCTAGGACATCAAGAAGTCTCTGAAACGGTTGCGGGAAAAGCTCTGACCCGAGCTATGGATTGCAAGGCATGTCATAAAGAAGCTGAAGCATCTATAGGGCCTAATTATACGGAAATCGCCCAAAAATATAAGAATAAAAAAGATGCCCTATCGTATTTACAGAAGAAAATCAGAACTGGTGGAACAGGTGTTTGGGGAGAAGTAATGATGCCCGCCCATTCCAATGTAACATTGAACGAGTCCCGGCAAATAGCTATGTATATTCAATCTCTGGCGAATGATGGGGACAAAAGACGATCCTTGCCCATAAAAGGAACGATAAGGGCAAAGAACCAAAATTCTGGTCAGGTAATCGCCATTACAGCAAGTTATACGGATAACGGGACCGAAGGGACCGCTCCATTAACGGGCTCAAAATCTGTAGTTTTGTCCAATAATACGGTTACTTTTCACGAGTCTGTCAAAACCAAGGGAATGCAGCACGTACAGTACAATGGTACAGATCTGCAATTATTGGCATTGACCAATGGCTGGTTGGTAATGGAGGACATTGATTTAAATGGTATTAAGACGGTAACCCTTGCTCTGGGGTGGCAAGAGGTACCAAAAAAGGGTTACAATTTTGAAATTCACCTGAATTCATCCGATGGACCGCTAATAGGTAAGGGGGGCATGTCCCGATCTGGCTCCGAGGAGCTTAGGGGCATGGCCATAATTCCTATAACGGAAAAAGTGGAAGGAAAATCAAATCTCTACATTACCTATGCTGTTGAAGAAGGCGGGGAACCTTCAGAAGTAGCGTTGATCAATGCTACCTTTACGAAATAAGATTGCGGCCCATAAACAACAAGGCCCGCTCGTAAGCGGGCTTTGTTGTTTTATGGATATTGTTCATCTGATTTTAAAAAATGAGGGAATTCTCGATAATAATCTATAAATTTTTAAAAAGAACGGCTTATTAATGACTTCAAAATAGTCATTAGTCGAATTTTGTTCCAACGCTAAAGTTTTTGTTTTTATCTTAAAAACCAACTGAACCAGAGTTTTCTATGAAATTTCATGGGTTTTTACGTTTTTTTCGAACAGTACATATTTATTGCAGTTTCTTTTTGTGCTGTTGTTTCTATTCCTGTCAACAAAATTCCGGTATGACCGAAAAAACGGTCGCTATAAATAATATTGGGGACATTCCCGAGCGCATTGATTTTACATTCGACGTTAAACCAATCTTGTCCGACCGCTGTTTCAAGTGTCACGGACCGGATAAAAATGCTATTGAGGCCGGACTTTCCCTTCATAACCCAAAAGACGCCTACGCAGCTTTAGGTGAGCTTAAAGACCGATTTGCCATTGTTCCGAACAACACGGAAAAAAGTGAGCTCATACATCGTATTTATACGGAAGATCCAAATTTATTGATGCCTCCCCCGGAATCCAATTTAACAGTGACTCCCAGGGAAAAGCTCATTTTAAAAAAATGGATCGAACAAGGAGCGGAATACAAAGCGCATTGGGCATTCATAGCTCCGGAACCACAATCGATACCTTCTGTTCAAAATACGGCTTGGGGAATCAATGAAATAGATAGATTCGTGCTTTCCAAAATGGAACAGCAGGGGCTTTCTCCATCAAAACCGGCACGGAAAGAAAAGTTGTTACGTCGTATATTTTTTGATTTGACCGGTCTTCCTCCCAATCCGGAGCAAGTAAATGATTTTGTAAATAATGCTTCGGGCGATGCCTATGAACAAATTCTGGATTCACTTTTGGGTACGGTGGATTATGCGGAGCACATGACTGCGGAATGGATGGATATTGCACGTTATGCGGATACCCATGGATATCAGGATGATTTTGAACGAACCATGTGGCCCTGGCGGGATTGGGTCATACATGCTTTCAATAAAAATATGCCCTATGATCAATTTGTAACCTATCAGTTGGCAGGAGATCTATTACCCGATTCCAATTTGGAACGAATATTGGCCACAGGCTTCAATCGCAACCATAAAATCACGTTTGAAGGTGGTACGATCCCCGAGGAATATCATGTGGAATACGTGGAAGACAGATTGCAGACCTTTGGTACCGCTTTTTTAGGATTAACATTGGAATGTGCCCGTTGTCATGATCATAAGTATGACCCCATTAGTCAAAAAGAACATTTTGAACTGTTCAGTTTTTTTAATAATAACAAGGAAAAACAAATAGTACCGTTGCCGGACGAAACACCGGAACCCTATATTACCATTACGGAAAAGGAAGTAAATGACGTATTGGGTTTTGTGAATCTACAGAAATCAAAGAAAAAAGAGATTCCCGTAATGGTAATGTATGAAAAGGAAGAAGCCAATCCTGCCTTTATTCTTAATAGGGGAGTTTATGACCAACCCACGGAACGGGTTTACCCCAGTACCCCTTCATCCGTTCTTTCCTTTCCGGAACATTATGCTAAAAACAGGATGGGGCTCTCCCAATGGCTTTTTGATAAGCGAAATCCATTAACGGCCAGGGTAACCGTTAATAGGTTATGGCAACGTATGTTCGGTACGGGCCTGGTCAGTACCTCTTATGATTTTGGAAATCAAGGGGCCTTACCTTCCCACCCGAAATTATTGGATTATCTGGCACTTAAGTATCAGGAAGAAGGTTGGGATACCAAAAAAATGTTGAAGTACATGGCCATGTCCGCTACGTACCGACAAAGTGCCGTTATCGGTCCCGAGCTTTTGGAGAAGGATCCGGAGAATAAATGGCTGGCAAGGGCACCCCGTATGCGCCTTACCGCGGAGATGATTCGGGATCAAGCTTTGTTAATTAGCGGTTTGCTCGTCAAAGAAGTAGGTGGCCCCAGTGTAAAACCCTATCAACCCGAGGGTATTTGGGAAGAAACCACGGGCGGTGGTGGCGGTAGTACCGCCAGATATGTTGAAGGCACGGGAAGTGATCTTTATAGAAAAAGCCTTTATACCTTTTGGAAAAGAACGGTACCACCACCAAGTATGATGACCTTTGATACATCATCCAGGGACTTATGTTCCGTAAAACGACAAGAAACGAATACTCCCTTGCAAGCATTGGTTTTACTGAACGATCCGCAGTTAATAGAAGCAGCACGGGCATTGGCATTAAATACGATTTATGACCATCCTGGAAATATCGAAGAGCAGATAGCTCATATTTTTCAAAAAGCTACATCCCGTTTACCCGATGAAGAAGAAATGAATATGCTAACAGAGCATCATAGCGATATGATTTCCGGGATCGAAGATGGGACCTTTATCGCTTCCGATTATGTTACCATCGGTGAATTTATTTCCGACGGAAATATTCCTGAAAAGGAATTGGCATCATTGGCCGTTGTGGCACATACTATTTTAAACCTGGATGAAACCATTACAAGAGGTTGATTATGAGTGAAAAGAAAATTTTACAAGAACGTTCCCTTTTGCTCAATAGAAGGTCTTTTTTGGGCAAGGCTGCTTTGGGAGCCGGTTCCGTAGCCTTGGCTTCATTATTGGGGAATCAGTTTTTTAGGAAAGGTGAAAATGGGATTATAGCCCCTACTTCCGATTTTGGTGGAAATATGGGCATTTTAGATGCATTGCACCATGCTTCAAAAGCAAAGAGGGTCATCTACCTTTTCCAAAGTGGTGGACCTTCTCAGTTGGAATTATTCGATTATAAACCACTTCTCATTAAAAGAAGAGGGGAAGAACTTCCCGAATCCATTCGTAACGGTCAGCGGTTAACGGGAATGACGTCCGGTCAGGACAGTTTTCCCCTGGCGGGCTCTATATTCGATTTTAAACAATATGGAAAAAATGGCACCTATATAAGTGACCTGTTACCCTATACCGCTAAAATGGTAGATGAACTGTGTATCGTAAAATCCATGTACACGGAAGCCATCAACCATGACCCTGCGGTCACTTTTTTTCAGACCGGTTCCCAACAGCCCGGTCGTCCCAGTATGGGATCTTGGTTGAGTTACGGTTTGGGAAGTGAAAACAAGAACCTGCCCGCCTTTACCGTTTTATTGTCAAGGGGTTCCGGAAGGCCTAATGGTCAGCCATTATATACCAGATTATGGGGCAATGGGTTCTTACATTCCCTGCACCAAGGTGTACAGTTCAGGGCGGCAAAAGACCCCGTATTGTATTTGAACGACCCCAAGGGAATTACCAAAGAAAGCAAAAGGGCCATTTTGGATAAACTGGCCCAGTTGAACGAAAAACAATTTGATGAATTCGGGAGCCCTGAAATCCAAAGCAGGATTGCCCAATATGAAATGGCGTACAAAATGCAGACATCGGTACCCGATGTTATGAAAACCGATGACGAGCCGGATTATATTTATAAAATGTATGGAGCGGATGCCAAAATCCCCGGAACTTATGCCGCCAACTGTTTGTTGGCCCGCAGATTGGCGGAACGGGATGTACGTTTTATCCAACTCTACCACATGGGTTGGGACCAACATGATAATTTGCCCGGTGCCATTGAGAAACAGGCGAAAGATGTAGATCGGGCATCCGCCGCGCTGGTAGCCGATTTAAAGCAGCGTGGATTGTTGGAGGATACCCTGGTAATCTGGGGCGGGGAATTTGGACGGACCAATTATTCCCAGGGGCAATTAACGGATACCAATTATGGTAGGGACCATCACCCCAGATGCTTTACCATGTGGATGGCCGGTGGCGGCATCAAACCCGGAATGGTCTATGGCAAAACCGACGAGTTTGGTTATAACATTGTGGAGAATCCGGTGCATGTACATGATTTTCAAGCTACTATGTTGCATTTATTGGGTATAGACCACGAGAAATTAACATATAAGTATCAGGGTAGGAGATTTCGATTGACCGATGTTGAAGGGCAGGTTTTAAATGATATCTTGGTGTAATGAAACGAAGGGATTTTGTTATAAACAGCAGTATTTTTTCCGCAGGTATTGCGAGCGGATTGGCACAGGCCAATAATTTTCTGTCCTATAAAAATGCCGTTATAGGCCATAACTCCCATCAGTACAAAATAGATTTGCAATGGGGGGCGTTAAATTCCAATTTTTACCCTGTGAATGATTGCCATGAAATGGTTCAGGATTCCCAGGGGAGGATTATACTCTTGACCAATCATACCAAAAACAATATTATCGTTTACGATCGTTCCGGCAAACTTTTAGAAGTTTGGGGAACACAATATCCCGGAGCGCACGGGCTTACCCTGCATATTGAAAATGGGGAAGATGTCTTATATATTTCCGATAATAATCGGCATGAAGTAATCAAAACAACGATAGGTGGCAAAGTCATACAAGTATTTCCATACCCCAAAGAGAGCGGTAAATATGAGGCCAGGGAGCATTATATTCCTACGGAGACCGCCATTGCTCCCAACGGGGATGTTTACGTAGCCGATGGTTATGGAGAGCAGTATATTCTCCATTACAATGCCAACGGGAAATTATTGAATGTTTTTGGTGGCAGAGGAGAAGAAGATCGTTTATTCAACAATGCCCATGGTATATGTTTGGATACCAGGGATGTGGCCAACCCCACCTTACTTATTACGGCAAGACAACAAAATAAGTTGAAACGGTTTAGTTTGGGTGGTGAATATCTAAGTGCCATAGACCTTCCCGGAGCTTATATATGCCGTCCGGTGATACATGATAAACATGTGTATTTAGCTACTATTTGGTCCGGAGATGGTTCAGAAGGTACGGGTTTTGTCAGTATTTTAGATGAGGAAGATAAATTGATATCCGCACCCGGGGGCTGTAAGCCGATTTATGTGGATGAACAATTAAACCCCATGTATCAAACGATACAGGTCTTTCGGCATCCTCACGATGTTTGTGTAGATGATGACGAGAATCTCTACGTGGCGCAATGGAATTCCGGGAAAACCTATCCCATCAAGCTATATCGTGTATAATGATAAATAGAATATTGTTCATATTATTTTTTGCATGTGCCATACTTTCCTGTAAGGAAGAGGTTTCCAATGATTTTGCCCCTACACGGACTTTTAAATTGGCTCCGCCCCAATTCGTTGTAGATTCATTGTTATTTAAAGAATCGGCAAGGATAGAAGTGGATTTTGACTTGGCCGATGCGCAAATTAGATATACGGATGATGGTAAGGAAGTAACCGAAAACTCAAATTTGTATCAACATCCATTATCAACAGATACTTCGGCCTTATATACTTTCAGGGCTTTTCATCCGGATTATCAAAAGAGTGATGCGGTATATGTTAAATTGATCCAGATAAAAAATGATATTTCAGGAACAGCGGTAACTGTTGCCCCCGATCCACATTCCAACTATTTGGGCAAGGGAAGTAACGGGCTGACGGATTTGCAAAAGGGAACCATTCAATTTAGGAAGGGAAAGGAATGGTCGGGTTTTCAAACGAAGGAAATCAAAATCAATTTAAACTTTGAAAAAGCGATCCTTATTTCAAAATTAACGGTCAGTACCTTAAGGGATCATGGTTCATGGATTTTTTCGCCCCGATCCATTATTGTCTTAACGAACGGTAAAAAGCTTGGGGAATTGATGTTGGCACCTCCCAAAAATGGACAAAGTACCCAAACAGAATTTTTAGAAATCCCTATCATAAAAGGAAAATATAAGACGGTTGATGTGCAAATACATTCCTTGAAAAAGATTCCGGAATGGCATCAAGGCAAGGGCACCGTCCCTTTCTTTTTTATGGATGAAATTTTAATAGAATAGGTGATGGTACAGTTGGCAATAAATATCGGTAATTTTCACCCTGTCCTGGTACATTTACCTATTGGTATTATCATTTTTGCCTTTATACTGGAACTCTATCAACGGATCAAACCTACCGAACAGGTTGGAAATAGCATTAAACTGGCTATTGGATTCGGGGCGTTGAGTGCCCTTGGGGCTATGGGTACCGGCTTGCTTTTAGAATCGAATGGCACCTATGACGAGGAATTGCTTTTTAAGCATAAGTGGATGGCCATAAGCCTTACCGCAATAACCTTAGTCCTGTTCTTTGCCAAAGGTGCTAAAAACGTATTCTTGAAAAAAGCTTATTTTCCTTTGTTTATTGCAGTAAATATCATGCTGACTTTAGCAGGACATTGGGGAGGTAGTATGACCCATGGGGCCGATTTTTTGACCAAGGCCGATACGCCCAGGAAAATTATTGAAGATGTAAATAAAGCCCTTGTCTTTAATGATATTGTTCAACCCATCTTGGATACCAAATGTGTGAGTTGTCACAATACCAAAAAGACAGAAGGAGCGTTGTTGCTCACTTCGCAGTCGGAAATTCGTAAAGGCGGGGATTCCGGGAGTATTTTAGATTCCATTGAAACAAAACCACCGTTGTTGGTACAACGGATAGCCCTGCCCATGGAAGATGAAGAGCATATGCCCCCCAAGGGGAAAATACAACTGACCCCTAACGAAATTGCATTACTAAATTGGTGGATGGAAAATAAAAACTGCTTTGATTGTGTTGCCGGAACGCTAAAGCGATCTAAAAAAATACAGGGATATTTGAATGAATTGGAAGAGGATACCACCACCCGGGCATTATTGGCCAAAAGATTGGAACCCGCTTCAAAAGAATGGCTGAACGATCTTTTGTCCGGGGATATTTCCATTTCTCCGTTACAAGAAGGAAGTCCGCTTTATATTGTAAACCTTTCCAATACGAAGGACCTTTCCAAAAAAAGTTTTAAGATTTTAAACGATTATGTCGAAAATATTGTAGAAATGAATCTGGGGAATTCCAATTTTCATGACTCATTGGCTATTGTATTGCCTTCCTTTAAAAATTTGACCAAACTCCAATTGCAGAATACGGCAATTACAGATGGGGCTATGGATCAAATAGAAGGATTGACTTCTTTGGAGTCCCTTAATCTTTATGGTACGGCCATTACGGACAGGGCATTGGACGGGGTGAAAAAGCTCACCAACTTAAAAGACCTTTACCTATGGGGAACTGAAACTTCTGAAAATGCTGTAGACCGATTAAGGAAAGAACAAGTTGGGATTACAATCCATGAGATCGACCGGGATATATTTAAAGAATCTGCCTTATTGCCACCGACCGTGGTTGCGGGTTCCTATTTTATAAAAGACACTTTGACGATAGCATTGAGCTATCCTTTTGAAAATACCGATATATTTTACACCCTAAACGGTTCGGAACCGGATACCACCTCCCTTAAATATAAAGATTCGATTGCATTGAACAAGGCCACCGTCTTAAAAGCGATTACCTATAAAAAGGATTGGGGGAAGAGTGAAGTTGTTATGGCCAACTTTAAAAAGAGTACCGTGACCTATGATGCAGTGGTCTTGAACAAATCGCCCAATGAAAAGTATGCGGGGCAGGGAAGCCAGACCCTGGTGGATTTAAAACGGGGTTCCAATAATTTTGTAGACGGGAATTGGTTGGGGTATGAAGGTTCCCATTTCAACGCTACATTTACCCTTGCAGAAGAGCAGGAGATAAGTTCCGTATCTGTGGGTGCCCTTTCCGCACCGGGCAATTGGATTTTCTTCCCAACAGGTTTCAAGGTGTATGTTTCCAATGATGGTCGGCAATTTAGGTCGTGGCATACCGTAAAATTAGATGAACAAGAACCTTCTTCCTCCATTGCCCTGGATTTTTTTGATGTTGAGTTCCCAAAGACAAGTGCCAAATATGTACGTGTTGAGGTACGGAGTATTTTAAAAAACCCTTCATGGCATCAATCGCCCGGTGGTAAAAGCTGGCTTTTTGTTGATGAGATCGTAATCAATTAATGTGATTTGTAGTCTTTGTATCGGTTTTTTCGAATGTTTTATATCAGGGTCATAGTATGATTAGTCGGGGATTTTTCCAAAGGAAATTGTCCAGCTGCTATCAATTATGCACCGTGTTGGAATTGGTTATTACCTATATAATCGTTGAATCCCACTCCTAGATTTGAGTTTTCGAATTAAAGAGAAAATAGCAATTGAGATTAAAAAGACATAACCATAATTTTATGAATTTAGCGATGCCCTAAAAGGGGTAAGTCTTCATTTTTAGGGAAGGCTACAAAATAATGTAGTGCCTCTTGTTCGGAAACGGTCTTGATGTTTGATCTTTCATTTTCAACGAAAGCATCGTCGGTATCACAGTGCCATAACAATAAGTATTTTTATAGGTTGTAATGTGGTTTGTATTTATTAAGCTAGTGACAAGGTTTTAGATTGAATGACTTTCCAATTTCCATTTACTTTTGCTAATAGATATAAAATTTCTGTTCCTGATAATTTTCCATAACTTTCCCTAAAAATTAACGCAGCTTTATCTTTAGAATTATTTAAGCTAATGTCAGAAAAGGAAACGATAACATTAAACTTTTTAAATATTTTTTTTCTTTCATAATTTGAATCAACTAATGTGATGTCATGGAAGCTTTTGAGACTAGAAAAATCCAAATTTAGTTTTTGTTTTTTTCCATCAAAAAGTTTCTCCACAATTGAAACGTAGTCTTCATGTCCTTTTAATTCTGGTGGTGCTCCAATTGGGTTTATAATGTCAGAAGAAACAGCGATATTTAATCTTATTTTCGTTATTGAATCAATCTTTTTTTGAGAAATCGTGATAGTGGAATCTCCTATATTTGGAGGTGCAGGTGGAGGCAAAGATTTTACACTGTTTTCTATGGCCAAAAGAAAAATTTCGGCACTATCCGATGAATTACCATGCTTACAGTTCAAATTAATTGTTACTAAAACAATAATAATAGTTAATCTTAATAATTTTAGTTGCATGATATTTGTGAATTTTGAATTACAATCTTTCTATATTGTTCATATTTTGAGTTCATCTCCATTTTAAGTAAACCATTGGCGTCCCATGCTCGAAGACCATCCCATGCAAATGCTTTGTAATAATCCAAGGGGTATCTATTATCATCTAACAGTCGCAATGAGGATGCGAATGGATTAATATATTTCTCCGTCATGTATACATGTTGTATGTTACCCGTATCGTAGTTCAAATCACGATAATATTTGTAAAGTTGAAATATTCTTTTACGGTTATTAGGATCTACCCCCGATTGAAATCTACTTACGTATCTGTGCAGTTCGGCATGTATAGCTTCATGTAAAATATATTGAGCTATTTGTAATGGATTAGTATTTGAATCTTCAATTGTGATTACAATGTTGTTGATATCGGAGGAATTAGTGCAAGCGTCGTCGGTGCTAGGACAATCTCCATTTTGAAATGTTAAATTATATTTTGGGTCATCGATAAACTCGGCGATGGTCTTTTTGAACAAATTTCCATTTTTTGATTTTAATTTGTTATACACACAATCTGCTTTACCCGTAAGTTTATTGATAACCTTTACCGGAGCATATGTGCTTCCCCTCCACCACCATGTCCCCAATACTGACTATCATTAAGTAGATATCCCAGATTTCTATGGGGGTTAACAAGATATTGGACTTTGGTACGGTTACGACCACTTCATTCAGTATATTTGTTAATACACGATATATATCTTCGCCGTTTTTAATTAAGAAAGACTTAAAGATAACATGGTCATAAAAAGGTTTTAAAAGAAAGATAACGGAAAAAAACCGAACTCTCGATTTAACCCTTTTCTACTATTTTTCATATACCATCATTATGGTCTGACATTAAAAGCAAATCAATTCTATTGCAGAGACCTTGTTGGAACGATCAATTTTAAATGATAGCCCAACACTTCCTGTATCTTTATCGGTAAAATTATAGCTACTATCTGAGGGATTGAATAACAAATTTCCAAACTTATTTTTATCATCCCCTATTTTTATAGATAACCCTTTTACATTTACAATAACGTTTGAATTTAAGATATCTATATATGTCAAATCATAATTATTTCCAGAATCGGTTTCATCTTCAAAACTAAATACAATGTTATTATTTGACAATTCTTTTCCAATATATGGACCTGTATCATTAGCTTCTTCTACAATATTATTTCCAAACAAAATTTTCATTTGGTTTAGCTTTCCTTTCGATTTCATTATCTGACTCAGGGTTACATTATTAAATCGTATTCCATCAAACAATTCTGTATCGTTTAGATTATTTAGCTGTGATTTGCACGAAATTGTAGCAAATAAAATTATTATGGTTAAAATTATGTTTTTCATGATTTTTTATGCTTTTAAATTAATTACAAGGATTTGTTACTTTTCCTGTTTGAGGGTCTATCGTTGTTTTCAAATAAGGTAACGGATCTACATTTGCTCCATTTTCCTGTGCTTTTACATGAACATGAGATACTGCATACCCCTGCTTGATTCCGTTTTTTAAATTGCCAGAGTCTCCTTGATACCCTATTATATCACCTGCTTTAACCGTGCCAGATTTTCGATTGTTTTTTTGCATATGAAAATATAAAACCTTTACAGTTTTTCCATTGATACCAGAGGTTATTCCAACATAATGTCCAGCTCCAGCAACATTCCCTTTCTTATTATATTGTGTAATCAATTTTGAATTACCATCATACATAGCATATATAGGGGCTCCATAGGGACTTTTTAAATCTAGTCCATTGTGTTTTTTGGGAATTAATTTTGTATGGCTTTTATTCCATTTTTTTCTAGTCCATCCATACATTCCACCTTTTATACCTGAATTGGTTTGTTGTGCAATCTCAGGGTTTTTAATTGGGTCACCCTTGCAAGGCTTTTGGTCTTGGTTTTCCCCTCCACTATACTCCCAATAAGGAAGGGGTGTTGGATTGGTGTTGGTATTATTTGTGTTTTGTACTATTGGGCCTATTTTCCTCTATCCATTTTTCCAAATCTCCAATGTTCTCATTGACGAAAGTTTTCCAGTCCATACCTCTAAATTGAAACCCTTCTTTCTTTAAAGCATTGATATACCAATTTTTATATTTGAACATAGGCATTCCATAGAAATCTGGAACATCTGTTCCCTCAAACCATAATTCTTCAATATAATTAAGTATTTGTTTTTTCGAAAGCTCCGTTCCATTAAGTTTTTCGTTATAATTCCCCCAGTGGAAAACCTCAATCAATTCTAAGTCAAAGAGTAGTTCGATGACCTCAAGACCTCCGTCTCTAGCTTGCTTTGTACTGAGGTTTTCGTAAGTATATCCTAGTCCAAATAGAATTGTCGAAATGAATTCAATACCTTCAGGATGGAACAAATCCATATCACTTTTTTGAAAAAGGTCGCCTTTCGTCATATTATCATTTATTAAGGAATTTCACATTTCTTTGCTTTGACCAAATATTTTTAAAATCCAACGATATGGTTGCTGGAGCATTACTGAAAGATGCAGATATTGGTCTAAAAGTAATAAAATTCCCATTGCCCATATTGGCCTTTATGGCGCCATTCGTATCTGTAGTTTTGGACATTGCATGTTTTGTCAATACAGTGAAAGACTCTATTGCTTTTGTATTCTTTAAAGTTGTTGAACCAATACGTTACCATGAGGTTGTTGGAATTGATTCGACAATAGACCACTGCCCGTCGTTTTTTTCCAAACAAAATATGGTTGAATAACCGCTCAATCTACTTCGGCTAACACCTGCTTCAAAAGCTGCTCTGGTTTTTTCTTTGTTGTACCAAATTCTAGAAAAATGATAGAGTAAGTTAAATTGTTTAAAATCGTATGACTCTTTTAATTTAATTGTATCGGCCAATTTTATCGTATGTTCTTTTTTACTCAGGATACCATAAATATCTTTTAGAATCTTAGGTTGCTGGGAGGTATCGATTATCTCTTCAAAACTTTTTGGGATTTTATTTCTTCCTTGCCTATCTAATGTACTTTCCATTATTGGGTAAATAGCCACGACCATCTTAATTTTAAGAAGTGAGTCAACTATTTTACTTGGAATAACTGTGTCTTTATCTCCTATTGATGGGGGTGGGGGCATTGGAAAGGAGAATTCATCAATTATTTTTGATATAATCACTTTGTCCTCTTTCGTGATTTCGTTGGATTGAACACAACTATTGAGTAAAATACAAAGACAAAAGATTGTTAATATTAATTTAAACAATGCTGATATTTTAATGTTGTTTATGTTTCTTTCAAAGACGAACCTACTGACAAACTGTACCATTGTCAAAGAGGTCACTTTGGATAATATTCTTGTTTTGAACCCTTCAAAGGCCTTGGAATGGTTCCTTCTTATCATGAACTGGTCGCACAATTGTGAGAACGGTGTCTCTATGCGCTTCCTGCACTTTCTTAGGGAAAAGGGCTGTTGTCGGTATCCTTTTTGGTTGGTCCGCATCGGTGTCCGTAGTTTTATGTTGCACGTGCTGAACAGGTCTAGTTGCCATTGCGTTGAGAGATAACCTTTGTCGCCAAGTACGGTGCAGTCGGCCATTTGGTTCTTGATATCCTTTAGGTAATTCACATTGTGCACCGATGCGGGACTTATGTCCAAGCTATGGAAGACACCGCTATTTGAACAGACCGCATGCAGTTTATACCTATAATAACCGCTCCCTTGTGAAGCGCAATACCCTTTGTCAGGTGAGGAAAAAGTCTCCTCCCTACAAACAGTGGAACGGCCGCTCCTTGAAAGTCTACAGACCTCCAACGGCATACTGTCCACTATGAATACGCGTTCATCTACGTTCAACTTCTCGGAAAGCTTCCTCCTTATGATCTCTACATGCCCAAAAAGCCTCCTTCTACGTTTGTTGAAAACCGACCTTTCGATGCGGGAGTCCACTCGTGGCGGAAGCCTACGGAACATATCGCTCTCGCTATCCATGCCAAGATACTCTCCACAAAGGGATAGGCAGATAACCTCTAGGTCACTCATTCTTGAACGTCTCCGCTGATGGGTTTGAAACTGTTTGGGCGATATTTCTCTGAGTACTTCCAATATTCTTTCGTAAATTTCATCAAAGTTGTGCATATAGATTGTTTTGTCGCTATTACAATTTACTGACGTTCAGTAGCTTGCACAACTTCTTATCTCTCGATCAAAATGCACAACGGGTATTCTTTCAATATGTCCTTATATATATTTTTGTTATTAGTTTAGAATTCTTATCATAAGCTATATGAACATATTTATCATTAGGGTCTTTTAACCAAATTGTTAGGTGTTCTTCTCCTTTTTTATTGAAGCTAATAGGATAGATTCTTTTAAGTCTATTGATATTCTCTCCAATTTTTATGTTATGCTTAGTAAACTTAAAGTTCGAATTTAAAATTTCATAATCATCAACTAAATCATTTATAACATAAAAAATCACCCCATTATAATGGTGTAGATACATATCTTCATTACTCATTTCAGAAAAATCTTTATCGATTTTAACAGGTTGCCCAAAATGTTGTATTAGTATTGGTTTCTTTTTTCCTATTACATTTATTCCATTGATAGTAAGAGTACTTGAATCAACTGTGTTTTGGGAGCTGCAATTAAAAGAAATGATCCCTAAAAAGATTACTATAATTTTTTTCATGGTTTTAATTTTTAACATTTATTAGGTATCGAATTATAGTTGCTATCAAATTTGGTGTGCAAAAAATTTGCTGGATTTATACTTTTCCAATTAGAATCATATGTTTGTATATGTATATGAGGAATAACTCCCTTGGCAGCAGCATTTCCCGTGTTCCCATTAATGCCAATGATATCTCCTGCTTTTACCTTATCTCCTTTTTTGACACTAACCTTATTCAGGTGATTATATTTAATGAAAATTGTTTTTCCATTTACCTTAGCGGTTAATAACACGAAATTTCCGTAAGAATCTTTTTTATATTGTCCTGGATTAAATGAATTTCTTATTTTTGAAACAGTAGCATCATGCATAGCAAAAGTAGAAGTATTAACTTTTGCTTTTATGTCAATTCCATCATGGTTTTTCAATCCTTTGACACCTCCACAGACCATGTTAGAGTCCTTTCTTGTGCATCCAAATGTTCCACCTTTCTTTCCAGATTTTCCAGAAGAAACGATTTCAGGGTTTTTAACTGGGTCACCCTTGCAAGGCTTTTGGTCTTGGTCTTGGTTTTCCCCTCCACTATACTCCCAATAAGGAAGGGGTGTTGGATTGGTGTTGGTATTATTGTTACCAAGCCCATTTCCCGGATTTCTATAGGGATTGATAAATATATCACTGATATTTATATTGTTATCGGACCTTGGTGCGGTTACCGTTACTTCCGCTTTGTCCAGCCTGTATCCATAAAGCAGTTCGTCCTTCAGGTCGAAGGCATACATCTTGCTCAAATATTTATAGACCGTATTCAATCTCTAGTTTTCCATTTGTAGCTTTATACGGATTAAAAACCCAGATAACATCTTCTGCTCCGTAAAAATCTCCATTTAATATAGTGTCTATTTTTCCAGATAGAATTATATTATAATGACCTTCTCTTTCGATTTTTATACTGTCATTTGTTTCACCGTTTACCTTAACAAAATATGCATGATAGGTTTTATCTTCATGAGGCCGTAAAGTATCAATTCTTTTTTTTGAGAAATCTATAATAGTAATTTTTTTATAATCTCGGATGTGTTTGTTGGCACAAGAGATTACCAATAAAATAATAAATAGCATTGCGCTTCTTTCTTTCATGACCATTTAATTTGTAGGTATTAATTGTGATTGATTTGTTGCCCTGCTAATACCTCCATGTAAATGCGATAAATATCGTAACTCTCCGTTTGACATAGCATCCAATATACTTTCTGATAGAGAAGAATAACCATTTGATAACCAATTTGACCTACTCCGCCCAACACTGTTATTAAATAAATCCATCTGTTTTTCTTTGTTACTATATGCATAAATGGGAGGTTTATCTTCATGAGCCGTTGCTAAATTGGTCGCTAAAGCATCTCCCAATAAAATCTCATTTAAACCATTCCAATAGGCATGTCTGAATGCATCTCCTTTACCATTACGTAAAGAATTTGGAAAAAGCTCCTTGGCTTTCCATGAAGCTTTTTGCGCATTAAATAAGTAACCTAATTGTTGAGCTCTTGACATTGATTCAAATATTGCCTTTTCTGAAGCCGCCATACGATTTTTATAATCTTGTTCAAATCGTATAATATCATTGCAATTAACATTTATAGCTAAATTTTTAAGGATAATACAATCTGTGTTAACGCCACCACCACCACTTCCACTACCATATCCCCAATATTGACTATCATTAAGTAGATATCCCAGATTTCTATGGGGGTTAACAAATATGTTATTGTTATCGGACCTTGGTACGGTTACGACCACTTCATTCAGTATATTTGTTAATACACGATATATATCTTCGCCGTTTTTAATTAAGAAAGACTTAAAGATAACATGGTCATAAAAAGGTTTTAAAAGAAAGATAACGGAAAAAAACCGAACTCTCGATTTAACCCTTTTCTACTATTTTTATATACCATCATTATGGTCTGACATTAAAAGCAAATCAATTCTATTGCAGAGACCTTGTTGGAACGATCAATTTTAAATGATAGCCCAACACTGCCTGTATCTTTATCGGTAAAATTATAGCTACTATCTGAGGAATTGAATAACAAATTTCCAAACTTATTTTTATCATCCCCTATTTTTATAGATAACCCTTTTACATTTACAATAACGTTTGAACTCCTAATTCTGATATAGGTTAAATCATAATTATTTCCAGAATCGGTTTCATCTTCATAACCAAATGAAATATTATCATTCCACAAAAATTTAGCCAAAAATGGGGCAGTATCATTAGATTTTTCTTGAATATCGTTGCCAAACAAAATTTTCATTTGGTTTAACTTTCCTTTCGATTTCATTATCTGACTCAGGGTTACATTATTAAATCGTATTCCATCAAACAATTCTGTATCGTTTAGATTATTTAGCTGTGATTTGCATGAAATTGTAGCAAATAAAATTGTTATGGTTAAAATTATGTTTTTCATGATTTTTTATGCTTTTAAATTAATTACAAGGATTTGTTACTTGACCAGTAGTAGGGTCTATTTTTGTCTTAAAATGGTTTAACGGATCTACATTTGCTCCATTTTCCTGTGCTTTTACATGAACATGAGATACTGCATACCCCTGCTTGATTCCGTTTTTTAAATTGCCAGAGTCTCCTTGATACCCTATAATGTCACCTGCTTTTACGGTTCCAGTAGCTCTTTTGTCTTTTTGTAGATGAAAAAAGACCATTCTAACGGTTTTTCCATTTACAGTTGATTTTATTGCAGAATAATATCCAGCTCCTACAAGCTTGCCTGTCTTTTTGTTTGTTTGCTTATGTATAGTTGCTACACCATCGTATATAGCATATATTGGTGCTCCATAAGGGTTTTTAATATCTACGCCATTATGCCATTTTCTTCCTCTGATTCCCTTACAAGTATATGCATCATTTCTCCTTGCGCAAGTATCATGCATTCCACCTTTTATACCCGAATTGGTTTGTGGTGCAATCTCAGGGTTTTTAACTGGGTCACCCTTGCAAGGCTTTTGGTCTTGGTCTTGGTTTCCCCCTCCACCATACTCCCAATAAGGAAGGGTTGCTGGATTGGTGTTACCAAGCCCATATCTTGGATTTCTATAGGGATTGATAAATATATCACTGATATTTATATTGTTATCGGACCTTGGTGCGGTTACCGTTACTTCCGCTAACGTATTCGTTATGGTATGGCATCTGGTCCCGTTTACCATTTTATAAGACCTGAAGGTAACATAGGCCCTCCAATCGGGAACCACAATATAATCGCCCGTGCAAATGCAGTTGAAATATAGGTAAAAGCCGGATTTCCCCGTCTGATCTTGATTTTTTGCCGTTGCCCCTTCAGTTTCATTATTTTGTTTTCTGATCAGCTTGGAAACCGTTTTGCCCTCTTGTACCTTATAGCCGAACAAAAATTCATCTTCCAGGTTAAAAATATACAGAATACCCGTATAACTAGCTTCGTTGGAAGACTCGTTGGCGGTCATATGTAATTTAACGCTTTGTATGCTATCGTTTATCTTTAACATTAAGATCCTACTTTGCAGATGCTTGCGAATGGGATCGTCGATGTCCATTACCAATAAGGACTCGGTACTGTTCCCTATTCTTTCATAGGCTATGGCATCGGCCTTAAGCGTAGTACCGTTTTTGCCGGATAGCCCTTTTAATGAATTACCGGCTATTTTACCCGTTAAATATTGTAATGGCTCTTGTTCGGAAACGGTCTTGATGTTTGATCTTTCATTTTCAACGAAAGCATCGTCGGTATCACAGTGCCATAACAACAGGGGGATTATGAGAATCGCAATCGTTAATTTTTATGGTTGTTTTTTATGGTTCTTTTTCCATAATCTTAAAGTTCATTATTAGCGGTCTTTAGTAAAAATCCGTTTCGATAATATACCATAATCCTAAAATACGGTTACCGGTCAATATTAAATGGTATTCTCAAACTAAATATAAGTATAAATACTAAAGCTTGTAAGATTTAAACTTAATTTTATTTGACCCGATATTAGGGCAAGGATGCGTTGGCCGTTTAAATTGATTTTGGAACATGCCATTGCACATTGGGATTCAACGAAGTATAGACGAAGAATGGTAAATTGCTCCCGGATGTATGGCATGTAATTATTCTTTGGAATAATGCCTTTATTTTCATAATCGTCTAATTGTATGTTCTTTTTTATACAACAGAATAACTATATAACCCTTGATCATATTCCTAATTACAGTTTCTTCCGTTCCACAAAAAAATCACGATCAACCTTTAAGTTGCCCGAAGCCGTGTTAATTTTCTTGGTTTGCCATTCCGCAGTGGGATAAATACTATGGGACGTTTTGCCCAACTGTATTTTTAAGGGCATATTAAAATCTTGGACCACATGGGTATATCTGTATTTCAGCATATTGGGAGACAGTTTATACTCCAAGACCGGAATCAAAGTGGTCCGTAAATACTGATCAAAAATAGGTTTTAGGTCCAACCCCGTTTTTTCGATCAGATAATTTTCAATTTGTTCCGTGGTCACGGTCCGGTGGTAAAAGGTTGTATTGAGGCCCCTTAATATTGCTCTCCATTTTGTATCATCGTCTACCAATTTCCTAAGGGTATGTAGCATATTGGCACCTTTGTAATACATATCCCCGCTACCTTCTTCGTTTACGTTGTACGGGCCAATAATAGGACGATCGTTCAGGATACTTTTTCGTGTACCTATCATATAATCCGAAGCTGCCTCCTTACCGTAGTAATAGTCCAGGAACAGGCTTTCGGAATATGCCGTAAAACTTTCATGGATCCACATATCCGCAATATCCTTGTTCGTAATATTATTGGCGAACCATTCATGGCCCGCTTCGTGTATAATGATAAAATCAAATTTTAACCCCCAGCCCGTACCGGACAGGTCCCGCCCTAAATAGCCCTTCTTGTACTGATTTCCATAAGTGACCGAACTTTGATGCTCCATGCCCAGATAGGGAACTTCCACCAACTTAAAACTATCCTCATAAAAAGGATAGGGGCCGAACCAATGTTCAAAGGCTTTCATCATTTTGGGCGCATCTTTAAAATGTTCCTTGGCCTTTTCCAAATGGTCCTTGAGTACATAATAATCCATATCCAATGTGCCTTTTTCACCGGCATAGGTTTCCCCAAAATGCACATAATCGCCAATATTGACGTTTACCCCATAGTTGTTTATAGGATTGGAGACGAACCATTCGTAACTTTTATACCCTTTATCATCATGGTCATACGTATGGCGTAACCTACCGTTGGCCACGGCGACCAGATCTTTGGGAACGGTTACGGTAATACGCATACTGTCCACTTCATCATACATATGGTCTTTGTTGGGCCACCATACACTGGCACCCAAACCTTGGCAGGAGGTAGCGATAAAATGTTTCCCGTTCTTGTCCTTTTTCCAGGAAAGGCCACCGTCCCACGGTGCGCGAACGGCTTCTTTGGGGCGGCCCGAATAGTAAACATAAAGCTCGTTGTATTCCCCTGGAACCTGTTTTTTCTTTAAATCGATGAAATAGGCCGGACCTATTTTGGAATAGTCCAACGGTTCGCCATCCTGGGAAATGCCGGTAATTTCCATCGGTCTTTGTAGATCGATCTGTAGTCTGTTATGTGCTTTAAGAACTTTATAACGTACAATATTATAGCCCGATATGAATTTTTTATCCGGTTGAACCTTAATATTTAGGTCATAATAGTTCAAATCCCACCAGGCCCTTTCCGGGGTGATACTTCCACGAAGGGTATCATGTTTGGTAAAGTTTTTCTTTTCTTGGAGTAATTGTGCATTTGTTATTAGTGTAAAGCAGAAAAACGTTATAAAAAATATGGTTTTGGTCATTCTTATAATATATTGGATTTATGTCTCTAAGTCCTGTTTTGATAAGTTTTGTGTCTTGTTTTAAGAGGGTGAATTCGGGAATGGAGTTGTATTCATCGAAATATCCCGTTGGGGAATACTACCGGACTTTCAAACCCATCTGCACCTACCGAAGCTATTCCAAAAAAGTAATTATCAATAACAATGCCGTTCAACGTAAATTCGGTTACATTGCCCACATATCTACTATGGTCCCAAGTAGGGGAGGTGGTGTCTCGCCAATAGATTTTATAGCCTTTGGCACCGGATACTTTGCTCCATTGGAATTTGGCGGATGGTGCAACAATACCGCCGATTTTCACTTCTTCGGGGGCCGGTGGTGCCCATGCCAATGAGGCCAAATTAATGGCGTTGACGGCCGTAAGCTTTTTGGCATATTCAAAATTCACGTGTTCCAGAACATCACCGTAGGCGATACCGTTTTCCACTCGGATATCCTGGTGCTGCTGGGTGTAGTTTTCATGGGCCTCCATAATACGAATGCCTGCAAAACCGGCATCGTTAAAAGGGCGATGATGGCCGCCACGCCCAAAACGATCCAGACGATAGATCATCATGGGATTCATTTCCGGCATATAGATTTTGGTGTTTTTGTGGACATACCTGGCCAATTGGCGCGAAATTCCATCAACTTCACCACCGTAAAAACGTCGTGCCCTTCGCTGCTGTTCCGTTTCATTGGGCGGAACCGGTTCGGAAAATATCCTAAAGTCGGTACTGCTGGTAATACCGTCTACCCCTGTAATATTCCCGATCATATCATTATTGAAAATACCCATGATTTCCCATCCTTGTTCCTTGGCATAGCCCGCAACACCACCACCACCGAACAGTCCCTGTTCCTCACCCGAAAGCCCCATATAGATAATGCTATTGTCAAAGGTGTATTTGGATAGTACCCGAGCGGCTTCAATAGTACCGGCCATTCCACTGGCATTGTCATTGGCACCGGGCGAATCGTCCGTATAATTGGCCCCATCGCTTATCCGGGAATCAATATCACCGCTCATAATAATAAACCTGTTGGGGTATTTGGTTCCACGCTGTATAGCGAGTACATTCACCACTTCCACATCTTTTATAATTCTTGCATTGGCCCCTTTCTTGACCAGGTCTTTTTGGTATAAAACATCCAGACAATCGTTACAGGCGGCAGATATTTTTTCAAGTTCGGATTTGATCCATCTCCTGGAGGCTCCGATTCCACGGGTATGTGAAACGGTATCACTAAATGTGTGACGTGTCCCGAAATTGGCCAAAGCGGTAACGTCCCTTTCTATTCGCTCCGCAGAGACGGCATTGATGATGTCGTAAATCCGTTGATCCGTCTGCGCATAGCCCAACATGCAGAACAATAGGACGGGAATGCATACTTTTTTCATTTATAATTATGATTATCAGATTATTGTAAAATATCACGTTGAAATAAAACAATAACAAACAAAGTAATGGTAGAAGCGATACCATCCCTTAAAAGCCAAAGTTTTACAGCAATTTTGTTTTAGTTAAAAGTATTAAAAATTAATCGGTTTTTCTATAAATTAACTGCCATACCCCCAATAAAGGACCTATTGCCAAAACCATAAAAAGATAGGTGGGATGTATTCTTTCAGATAAAAAAGATAACAGTTGTATGCTTAGAATGGTAATGGCAAAACCGATAGAATTGACCAACGTTAGACCGGTACCTTTTAATTCAGGCGGAATTGCCGAGGCTACCAAATTGGAAAATTGAGGAGAATCGGCTATGACGGCCATGCCCCATAGGCACCAGATGGCCAAAAATAAAAATGCGGATAACTGATAAAATAATGGGGAGGTCAAACAACAAAATCCCGAGACCAACAGGGAAAATAAAGCTACCTTGTTACTTCCGAGCTTTTGGGACAATAATCCGCCCAATACACAGGATATCCCTCCCAGGGCAATGATAATACCTGTCCATAAGGAAACGGACAAGGGGGTATCCGAAAATTGATTGAAAACGGTTATGGCAAAAGGCGTAAATGCCCAAAAAGCGTAAAGTTCCCACATGTGGCCAAAATAACCAAAAGCTGCTTTTCTAAAATTTGTGATATGGAACAATTTTGGACCAGACCTTAAATCGAGTTTTGTGCTTCTTTTTCTATAGGGGCCATTGGGAACGAAGACAAACATCAATAATCCGCCCAATACCGTTAATCCTGACGTGAACCTTATAACAAAGGTTGGATCCGTACCTAAAGAGGATCCTCCAAAAATATAAGGAAAGGCGGTGCCCAACACCAATGCACCTACTAAAAATCCCAGGGCTTTTCCCAGTCCCTTTTCATAATAATCAGCTGCTATTTTCATTCCCACCGGATAAATACCGGCTAAGAAAAATCCGGTTCCGAACCTGGCCAAAAGCAGGGATGCCAGGGTTATATTTTTGTGAATAAGGACCAAATTACATAAGGCCGCCAATACCGCACAACCAAAAAATACCCGGGCAGGAGGGAAACGATCGGCAAGCATCAACAATGCAAAGATCAGCGTACCGCTTATAAAGCCAAATTGAACGGAAGACAATACGTATCCCACAATTTCGTTGCCCAGGCCCGTTTTTTCGATAAGATTTTCTATAATGGCATTTCCGGCAAACCAGGGCGAGGTACAGGCAAATTGGGAAAGGATGATTACGGACAGGATATGCGGTTTGATCTTTATTGTATTATCCATTAAAAATTACATCGGCGACCATGCCATTCTTAAACTCATTTATAAATAGATTCCCATATTGGGCCTTGCAAGAACACGCTGAAAGGACAAAAACGAATATACTACCGGTATGTTATACACTCCTATTGCTTTGCTGTATATTAGCTTTTATCGGCGAACCTTCCCAGAATATTGCGTACATTTTTGGTATTGTCCACAAAGTAACGTGCATGTGTTTTTTGGCGACCTACTTTTACCGTAACCGCCGTTTCGGGTAGTTCCTGAAACATGAACTCATCGGTCCAGTCATCACCAATGGCAAAAACAAAGTTGTATTCGTCCTCTGAAAAAACGCGCATAGAGGCTCTACCTTTATTCACATTACTGCTTTTGATTTCCATGACCTTATTGCCGTTCAAAACACTTAAATCGTCATTGGCGATCAGACTGGTCAATACGGTATTGAGCTCCACGGCCCTCTTTTGCCCAAAATCGGGGTCTGTATTGCGATAATGCCACGCCAATGAATAGTTTTTTTCTTCTATAAAGCTACCTGGAGTGCGGTCTACAAAAGATTCCAAAACGGGGAGTATTTTTTCCATCCAATCTTTTTTTACATTTTCCAACATTCTAAACTCCTCACCTCCCTGCGAAATCCATACCCCGTGTTCCACGATCATATTGTATTTTTTAGGCAGGAACCATTTGGCAAAAGTTTCCTTGTCCCGCCCACTGATCAAATACATCTCCGTACCTTCCTGGGACGAAATCTCATCCAGTAGTTTATAAAGGGCCGCATCTGGACTAGCTTTTTGAGGGTCGTTTTTAAAACCGGCCAAAGTGCCGTCATAATCAAGAAAAACAAGTCGCTTTTTCGCTTTTGTATAATCCGTCACGATTGTATTCAACAAATCTTTGGATAACCTTCGGGAAACAGCGGTCTGGTCCCTTTGCTTTTGATTTATGAGCGAGGTCATGAAGTCATTGGCCCATTTTTCAACATTATAACGTTCCAATCGCTTTTGTAACAATATGTTCCTTCTTTGTTGCTCACCCTCGGGCATATTTATGGCCTTGTACAAGGTATCCGCGATCTGTTCGAAATTATTTGGGTTAATGAGGAGGGATTCGTTCATTTCATTGGCGGAACCCGCCATTTCGCTCAATATCAATACCCCGGTTTTATCCGTTCGCGTGGCTACATATTCCTTGGCCACTAAATTCATACCGTCACGAATAGGTGTTAACCACGCAATGTCACAAGTGGTATATAGATCAATAAGGTTCTCAAAGGGCATTGATCTATAAAAATACCAAATGGGTGTCCAGCTTACGGTAGAAAGTTCACCGTTGATACGCCCTACCAGTTCATCTACTTCTTTTTTCAAAAGTTGGTATTGAGGTACATTGGAACGGGAGGGAACCGCCAGGATAATCAGGCGTACCTTCTCTTTATATTCCGGATATTTGTTTAAAAAATATTCAAAGGCGTTCAACCGTTTGGCAATTCCCTTGGTATAGTCCAAACGATCGATGGATAGAAAGAATTTAGCATCTGGAGCCGATTTTTTATGGGTGTCTAGCCGCTTTTGAAGCTCTGATTTTTGTTTTTCGTTTCGTTGTGCATGTTCCTTTGCGGCCGTACTGAACTTTTTATAATCGATACCCATTGGAAAAGAATCTACTTTGATTATCCTGTCATCCAAATAAATATCGTTGAAACTTACATCCAACCCTAGAAGCCTGCGCACGGAACTTAGAAAATGACGCTCGTAATCATAGGTATGAAAACCGATAAGGTCCGCTCCCAATAACCCTAAAAGAATTTCCCTGCGCCAGGGCAGTGTCCTGAAAATCTCAAAGGAAGGAAAGGGAATGTGCAAAAAGAAACCTATGGATATATTGGGACGTTTTTCCCGGACCATTTGCGGGACCAGCATTAATTGATAATCGTGGACCCAAATGGTGTCCTCTTCTCCGGCCTTTTCCAAAATGGCATCGGCAAATTTTTGATTTACCTTTTTATAGATTTCCCAACTGTCCAGTTCAAATTCCGAATATTCTAAAAAATAGTGGAACAGGGGCCATATGGTCCTATTGCTAAACCCAAAATAAAATCCGTCTACCTCTTTTTGGGTCAATTCAACCTTGGAAGAACCATGTTCTGCCAAAGCCTTGTCTATTTTTGGGGAAAGCTCCTTTGGAATTTCCTCGTCCGTAAGCCCGCTCCAACCGATCCAAAGACTGTCACCGCTGGAGTGAACAGATTTCATACCGGTTGCCAAACCACCTACACTGGGAGTTGCGTTTATGGTACCATTGCTAATTTGCAATTGTACGGGTAATCTATTTGAGATTATGATAGTTTTGGACATAAATAGCGGGTTTTACTTTGATATAAATTTTATTTCTCTCAATTTCGGGAAAAAGATGGGTAATAACAATTGAAACCCCGATTGAATTAAGATTTTTATTGAATGGATAATTTAGATTACGGAATTATAGGAAATTGTAGAAGTGCTGCCTTGGTATCCAAAACAGGTGCGATCGACTGGTGTTGTCTGCCCGAATTTGATTCTTCTTCGGTCTTTGCCAAACTGCTGGATGAAAAGATCGGTGGTAGTTTTGAGATCATAACGGATGGTTCCTATAAAATAAAGCAACGTTACAAAAAACATACGGCGATTTTGATAACCCATTTTTCCGATGGCAAAAATGCCTTTGAAATCCGTGATTTTATGCCGCGATATCGCAAGGAAGATAGCGGATACAATGCCCCGCCGGAAATCGTCCGATACATAAAACATATATCTGGAACCCCCTGTTTTAAGGTGCTTTATGACCCTAAATTGGAATATGCCCAGGGAAATACGGAAACTTACGTCAAAAAAAACTTTATCGTAAGTCTTACCCATGGTGAAAAGTTCGACACCTGCTTCTTATACACCTCTTTCAATAAAAATGCGGTTATGGAAGGGCGTGAGATCGAAGTGACCAAAGACGGTTATTTTTTATTGGGGTACAATGAGAAATTATTTCAACCCACGGTTCGGAAAATGTACACGGAACTGGAACGTACCAAGGTATACTGGTTGAATTGGAGCAGTAAGACCCCTAATTACAAAAAGTACAATTCCCAAATTAGCCGAAGTGCCGTGACCTTAAAATTATTGAGTTATGATAAGACGGGCGCGGTCCTGGCAGCGGCTACAACATCACTCCCCGAGACCATAGGCGAAGTACGCAACTGGGACTATCGTTTTTGTTGGATCAGGGATGCTTCTATGGTCATTAAGGTCATTGGGGAGCTGGGCCATAAAAATGTGGCCAGACGCTATTTGCAATTTATTGTGGATTTGATTCCGGACAAGGACGAGAAGCTGCAGATTATGTACGGTATCAATAAAGAGAAGAAACTCACTGAGGAAACTTTGGACCATTTGAGCGGTTATCGGGATTCCCGTCCGGTAAGGATCGGCAATGCGGCCTATAAACAACGACAGCATGATATTTATGGAATCCTCATGGACGTAATTCATGAACAACTGGCCAAATACAGTAATGATATTGAGAATGGTGAGGAACTTTGGGGAATTACAAAGGGTATTGTTTGGATCGTTTCCAACCACTGGAAAGAAGCAGATAAGGGGATTTGGGAGTTTAGGGCGGAAGACAGGCATTTTACTTTTTCCAAAGTACTTTGTTGGGTGGCTATAGACAGGGCGATAAAAGTGGCCCGGTTATTTAGAAAGACCCGAAAAATTGAAAAATGGGCCGCTTTGGAACAGGAGATTAAACAGGATATCCATGCGCATGCCTGGAACCCCGATGTAAATGCTTTTGTCCAATCTTATGGTTCTGCCCATTTGGATGCTTCGGTATTATTAATGGAATCCTATGGCTTTATCCATGCCAGAGACCCCAAATTTGTAAGTACCGTAAAGACCATCGAAAAAGAATTGAGTAATGACGGATTGTTATATCGCTATAAAAACGAAGATGACTTTGGGCTGCCTTCTTCTTCCTTTACTATTTGTACTTTCTGGTTTATCAATAGCTTGTTCAAGATAGGCGAGGAGGAAAAGGCCATGGCGCACTTTGATCAATTGTTAAGCTATAGTAACCATTTAGGCTTATTTAGTGAAGATATTGATTTTAAGACCAAACGATTATTAGGGAACTTTCCACAGGCATACTCGCATTTGGCATTGATAGAATGCGCCATTAATTTTTCCAAAAAGGAAAGTGAGGAACAGGTATTGGAATCGTTGAGGGTATAGGGGTTTAATTTTTTTTCAATAGTACGGAATGGGCGGTCTTTTTAATTTTTACCAATAATTTTTTAAACTGATCTGTTGTGGTAAACGGATTCATTAGCGAAGTTCGTAAATAATGGTTTCCCCTCAACTTTGTTTGTACCAAATAGAATTCCCCGTCAGCCAATAACTGTGCCCTAATTTGGGCATTCAATGAATTCAATTCATCGTTTACAAGACTGGAATCCACATATCTAAAGCATAAAATGTTGGATTGAGGTGTGATCGCAATTTCAAAATTTGCATCGTTCAATAACAATTGTGCCAGCTCACGGGCCAAATCGTATTGTCGGGTAACAAACTCATCAAAAAGTGCTTCACCATAGCACTTTAACAGGGCATACCAATGCAGGCTCATCATGGTTTTGGTACATTCAAAAGTACGTTTGCCACCATTATACCAGTCTTCATGATCTGTGTCATTCAGCAGATAATCCGCTTTTTGACTAAATGTGGCATGGGAATCCATACCATTTTTAAAGAGGAGGGCCGTAGTGAGAGCGGGCATTAGCATCATTTTATGTCCGTCTATTACCACAGAATCCGCTTCTTCCATTCCGTTGAGGAGATGCTTGTATTTTCGGGAATAAATGGCCGCACCGCCATGGGCACCATCCACATGAAACCAGAGGTCATGTTGTTTCACAAAATTTCCAATAGCTTTTAAGTCATCATAAATACCGGTTGCTGTAGAGGGTGCGCTACCTACTATTGCAAATACTTCGATTCCTTTTGCCTTGGCTTCCCGATATGATGTTTCTAACTGGGAAGTATCCAATGCATAGCCATCATTTGCGGGAATTTTAATAATACCCTTTTCGCCCAACCCCATTATTTTTGCCGCTCTGTCCACACAATAATGTGCCTCTTCACTTACCATGATTCCTAAGGGTTTGATGTTGCCCTCGTTCCATACGTCATGGGAAACTTTTGCTTTTCTGGCCGCAAGTAAGGCGGTGAGGTTCGCTAAGGTTCCACCCGAGGTCAATAATCCACGGGCATTGGAATCCCATCCGATTTTTTGGCATAAATGATCTGTTACGATCCGTTCCATGGCCGTGGAGGACATTCCCATTTCATAGACCGCCATCCCGTTATTGAACATGGCGCTTATAAGGCTGGTCAATACGGTAATAGGAGCGGTTGCCGCTATCTGATGCCCTATATATTTTGGATGGTGAACATGGATGCTTCTTTTTAGGGTTTCGGAAAAAAGGTCCTTCTCATTTCCTTTTTTTAAGAAATTCCTCCAAAAGTCCAGTTCGTTTTCGGGCTCGTTCCAGTTAATGGTTTTAGCATTTTCTCCCGTAGTGGTGTTTTTCAGATGGTCTGCCAGCTCAATTATAATTTGCTGTCCTTTCTTTTTAAAGTCATCCGGGGAATAAACGGATGCGAGAAGTTTACTTTTCATCCGTTAAAAGTATAATCCCATTGGTTTGTAACCAAATAAAAACCGCTCCAATTGGAGCGGTTTTTCTTCTGTCTAAAAAACAAAAGGGCAATCTGAATTAGTCAAAGGTATAACCATTGTCCGCAGCTACTTTATCCGCAATTTGTATGCGTAAAGCCACTACGTTGGGGTTATTGGTATATTTTGTAAAGCGTTTTAAGCCCATGAGCATCATGCGTTGTTCGTCACCTTGAACAAATGAGACTATCGCTTCTTTTCCTTTTTGGATAATAATATCGGTAGCCCTGTACAAATAAAGTTTGGACATGGCTATTTGGGTAGATTGCGATGCTTCGCCAGATCGCTTTGCATTCTTTTCGGTTCTTAAAATGGCGGATTCGGCCAAATACACCTGTATTAAAATATCCGATGCGGATAATAAGAGTTGTTGATGCTCTTCCAATTGGGGCCCGAATTTTTGTACGGCACTGCCCGCTATCATCAAAAACACTTTTTTCAAACGTTTTATCAAATCCTTTTCCTCGGCAAACAATTCCGAAAAGTCAGGAGCATCAAATGACGGAATACCCATCAATTCTTCGCCCACTGCCGTTGCAGGGCCTAATAGGTCTACATGGCCCTTCATGGCCTTTTTGACCAACATGCCCACGACCAACATTCGATTGATCTCATTGGTTCCTTCATATATCCTTGAGATACGGGCATCTCTCCATGCGGATTCCATAGGCGTATCCGCACTAAAACCCATTCCTCCAAAAATTTGGATGCCCTCATCGGTCGTGTGTTGTACGTGTTCCGATACCCCCACTTTTAGGATGGAACATTCTATGGCATATTCTTCAACGCCTTTTAGTTCTGCTTCTTGATGCGAATTTCCTCCGGCTTCACGAAGGGCGATCCTATCTTCAATATTTTTTGCGGCCCTGTAGCATGCGGCTTCGTCCACATATGCGTTGGTGGCCATATCTGCAATTTTAGCCTTTATAGCCCCAAAATTGGCAATGGGCGTTTTAAACTGAATACGCTCATTGGCATATTTTGTAGCCTCATTGATAACCCTCCGTTGTGCTTCCAAACAAGCTGCCGCAAGTTTGATCCGACCTATATTCAGGGCATTCATGGCAATTTTAAATCCGTTACCACGTTCGGAGAGCATATTTTCAATAGGAACCTTGGTCTCACTGAAAAATACCTGACGGGTAGAAGAGGAGTGGATTCCTAACTTTTTTTCCTCATCGCCCAGGGTAATCCCATTGGCAGGATCATTTTCAATAATGAAACCGGTAATATTCTTATCATCTTCAATACGGGCAAAAACGATGAACAGATTGCAAAAACCGGCATTGGAAATCCACATTTTTTGTCCGGTAATGCTATAATATTTGCCATCATCGGATAAAACCGCTTTTGTTTTTCCCGAATTGGCGTCCGAACCAGCACCTGGTTCCGTTAAGCAATAGGCACCAAACCACTCCCCGGAGGCCAGTTTTGGTACATATTTTTGTTTTTGTTCTTCCGTTCCGTATAATGTAATAGGCATGGTGCCGATTCCGGTATGTGCCCCAAAAGCAGTACTGAACGAACCTGTAGCCCCAGAGATATAATCGCATACCAATACGGTAGATACAAAGCCCATTCCCAGACCTCCGTAGGACTCGGGTACGGCTATACTCAATAATCCCAGTTCACCCGCCTTGTGCATGGTTTCCTCGGTATAGGCATAGTCTTTTTTCTCAAAACGTTCCCAATGCGCCCAAAGTTCCCGATCAACAAATTCCTTGGTACTCTCACGCATCAATTTTTGCTCTTCGTTCAAATCCTCCAAAGTGAAGACATCTTCACAACTTGTTTCCTTGATAAGAAACTGACCTCCACGAAGGATTTCTTTTTGTGTTGTCTCGGTACTCATATCGATTTGTATTACATGTTTAATAATAAGTATTGGGGTTAAGCTAGAGAAATCCAACTGTTCAATACCAACACTTTTCTTAATTTAAAAATTCAAAAATCCCGGCAGCCCCTTGTCCTGTACCCACACACATGGTCACCATACCGTATTTGCCCTGCATTTTGCGCTTACGCATTTCATCGAACAATTGCACCGATAATTTAGCCCCTGTGCAGCCTAACGGATGACCAAGTGCAATGGCTCCACCGTTAACGTTTACAATGTCGGGATTCAGATTCAGTTCCCTTATGACCGCAAGGGATTGTGAAGCAAAGGCTTCGTTCAATTCGATCAGTTCAACGTCCCCTTGTTTTAACCCCGCTTGTTTTAATGCCTTTGGGACAGCGGCTACCGGCCCAATACCCATAATTCTGGGTGGCACTCCCGCGGCGGCGTAGTTGACCAACCTGGCAATGGGTTCTAAATTTAATTCTTTGACCATTTCTTCGCTCATGACCATTACAAAAGCGGCACCATCGCTCATTTGCGAAGAATTCCCCGCAGTTACGCTCCCATTGGCGGCAAAGACAGGCCTTAATTTGTTCAGGGTAGGGATATTGGTCCCGGCCCTTGGGCCTTCATCTTTGGTTACCGTATATTTTTTAGAAGCCTTTTTCCCATCTGGACCTACATAGGTCTGTTCCACTTTAATGGGGACAATTTGATCTTGAAAACGATCTTCTGCCTGTGCCCTTAAAGCTTTCATGTGGGAATTATAGGCAAATTCGTCCTGATCTTCCCGAGAAACCTTATATTCCTGTGCTACGGCCTCTGCCGTGTTTCCCATGCCCCAATAATAATCTTCATGTCCTGCTTTTACGATATCATAATTCAATTCTGTTTTATACCCTGTCATGGGAACGGAACTCATACTTTCGGCACCTCCGGCAATGATACAGTCTGCCATTCCCGCTTGGATTTTTGCCGTGGCGATTCCAATGGTCTCAATGCCCGAAGAGCAAAAACGATTTACGGTAACCCCCGGTACATCAACAATATCCAGACCCATAAGTGAAATCAAGCGGGCCATATTAAGGCCCTGTGACCCTTCTGGCATGGCATTGCCCACAATAACGTCGTCAATACGTTTTTTGTCCAACTGTGGAAGTTCCGCCATCATATGTGCAATAGTCTCTGCGGCCAATTCATCCGTTCTCTTGAACCGAAAAACACCTTTTGGGGCTTTGCCCACTGCTGTGCGATATCCTTTGACTATGTATGCTGTTTTGTTCATGTTTTTTTCGGATTAAAGATTGAAGGAGCAAAGACATGGGATTATTTGTCTAATCCTCCCTGAAATCCTGATGTCATTTTTTGTAATTGTCGTATTCTTTGTTCAAGATTTTTGAATTTTTCATCGGTCAAATACCCTTGGTTAAATGCAATTATGAGTTGGGTTTCCCACTCAAAAGCAGAGCCTAAACTGATTTCTAAAAACTTGCCAAAATGCTTATTTGTACCCTTACTACTTCCTTCGGCAATATTGGAAGGTATAGAAACTGCACATCGAATCATTTGACTTGTTAGATTAAATTTTTCAATATCTGGAAAATTTTTAGTCATTCTATATGTTACATTCACTAACGATATTCCTTCATTCCAAACCTTTAATTTTCTAAAATTATGTGTCATTCCAATCCTTACTCTTTCATTTAAGGTCTTTCAGTCTTTTTTCTAATTTCTAAGTACGGTGTACCAAGTACCTGATACTAAAACCTTTTAGTTTCTTAAAGGTTTTCCTGTTTTCAACATATGTTGAATTCGCTCTAAAGTCTTACGTTCCGTACAAAGCGATAAAAATGCTTCTCTTTCTATATCTAATAGGTATTGCTCCGAAACATAGCTTGGTTCCGATAAATCGCCTCCGGCCATAACATAGGCCAGCTTATTGGCGATTTTTTTATCATGCTCGCTAATATAACGGCTTGCTTCCATG
Source organism: Maribacter spongiae (assembly GCF_047345125.1). Classification (NCBI taxonomy): domain Bacteria; kingdom Pseudomonadati; phylum Bacteroidota; class Flavobacteriia; order Flavobacteriales; family Flavobacteriaceae; genus Maribacter; species Maribacter spongiae. Next base: position 161,246 of record NZ_JBLFEQ010000007.1, read on the forward strand.
GCATCCGTACCCACCAGGAACATGCCCAAGGCCTGTTTGCCCAATACTTTTACATCCTTTCTTTTTGGTGGTCTGGTGTAACCGGCTTCCGCCATTAATTTTGCATGTGCCTTGGCCGTGGCTATCTGTCTGTCTTTGTTCACTACAACAATATCCTTTCCTTTTTGAAGGATTCCAAGATCATAGGCCTCGTAGGCCGAAGTAGAGACTTTGGCCATGCCTATAGTGAGGAAATATTCCTGCAGTATATTCAATTCCACGTCTCCTTTTTTAAAGGAATCGGAAGCCCTTAATGCAAATTCTTTGGAACCGCCACCTCCGGGGATTACGCCAACGCCAAATTCTACCAGACCTATATAGGTTTCGGCAGCGGCCACTATTTTGTCCGCATGTAATGAAAGCTCGCATCCACCGCCTAGCGTCATTCCATGAGGGGCGGAAACTGTTGGGATCGAAGAATAGCGCATACGCATCATTGTGTCCTGAAAGACTTTAATGGCCCTATTCAATTCATCATATTCCTGTTCCACGGCCATCATGAATATCATTCCGATATTGGCACCAACAGAGAAGTTAGCGGCTTGGTTACCCACTACTAAACCTTGATAGTCTTTTTCGGCCATATCAATGGCTTTGTTCAATCCTGCTATAACGTCTCCTCCAATGGTGTTCATTTTGGACTGGAATTCACAGTTCAAAATACCATTGCCTAAATCCTCAATAACCACTCCGCTATTTTTAAAGATTTCGTTAGAGGTTCTGATATTGTCTAGAATGATAAAAGCGTCCTGACCGGGTACTTTTACCATTTCCTTCTTCGGAATGTCATAATAATAGGTAGCTCCTTCTTTTATGGTATAGAAAGAATCAATACCTGCAGCTTTCATTTCCGATATCCATTTGGCCGCTTCTTGATTTTCCGCGGTAATATACTCCAAGCCTTTGTCCAGACCTATGGCATCCCAAATTTGGAAGGGGCCATGCTCCCAACCGAAACCGGCTTTCATGGCATCGTCTATTTTGTAAAGCGCATCCGTAATTTCGGGAATCCGATGGGACACATAGGCGAAAAGTTGTCCAAAACTTTTTCTATAGAATTCTCCCGCCTTATCTTTTCCGTCCGCCAGAACGGAAAAACGATCTATTACCTTATCTATGGTCTTGGTATGTTCCAAGGTGGCAAATTTGGCACGTTTTTTAGAGCGATAATCCATCGTATCCAAATCCAGGGTAAGGATTTCGCTTTTGCCTTTATCCCCTTTTATCTTTTTATAGAATCCCTGTCCTGTCTTACTTCCCAACCATTTATTTTCTACCATGGTCTGGATAAAACCAGGTAATGAGAATAATTGATGGCGTTCGTCATCCTTACAATTTTCCGAGATTCCATTGGCGACATGCACCAATGTATCCAGCCCTACAACATCAACAGTTCTAAATGTGGCCGATTTAGGCCGGCCGATTACCGGTCCCGTTAATTTATCGACCTCTTCAACGGTCATTTCCAATTCTTTGACCGCATGAAAAAGACTTTGAATGCTAAAAATACCGATTCGATTGCCGATAAAGGCAGGGGTATCTTTAGCGACTACGGAAGTCTTTCCCAAATATTGTTCGCCATAACTATTTAAAAATTCCAAAACCTCTGTATTGGTCTTGGGACCGGGAATAATTTCAAAAAGCTTTAGATAGCGTGCCGGATTAAAAAAATGTGTTCCACAGAAATGTTCTTGAAAATCGTCGCTCCTGCCCTCGGACATGAACTTAATGGGAATACCGGAGGTGTTGGAGGTAATTAAAGTTCCGGGGGTTCTGTGTTTTTCCAGATTTTCAAAAACTTGTTTTTTAATGTCAAGGCGTTCCACTACCACTTCAATAATCCAATCTACTTTACCTATTTTGGCAATATCATCCTCCAAATTTCCCGTAACGATCCTATTTGCGAATTTTTGGTGATAAATAGGGGAGGGCTTCGACTTTAGGGCCATCGCCAAAGAATCGTTCACCAAACGGTTGCGAACTGCCTTATCTTTAAGGGTCAACCCTTTGGTTTTTTCTTTTTCATTGAGTTCTCTGGGAATAATATCCAACAATAAGACTTCAACCCCAATATTGGCAAAATGACAAGCGATACCGCTTCCCATGATACCGGAACCAATAACGGCAACTTTAGTAATATGCCTCTTCATTATATAGGAATTAATTCGATGTTTTTGTATATATTTTTTTATCCAAGATCAATTTGTTGATAACCTCTACCGTATTAAAAAACCCCGCAAGATCATTTTTACTTACATGGGCCCGGACTACTTCATTGAAGCGCAATACCACTTCTTTGGAATCTTTACGTTTTTCCAGCCCCAGTTCCGTTAAATGAATCAAAACACCTCTTCCATCCTCTGGATTGGGTCTTCTTTCTATATAGCCTTTCTCCTCTATACGCTTTAGGATTCTTGAAAGACTGGTAGATTCCATTCCCATCTTTGGCCCCAAAGCGGTACTGGGCGTTCCCTTTTTTGGATCAATGCTCAATAATGTAAAACCAATGGCCATGGTGGTCTCATAGTTCTTGGCTTCTTCATTGTACATTCTGGCAACTGCTTGCCAAGTAGCCCTAAGGGCATAATCAATGGTCAAATCTTTCATAGGCTCAAAATCCGCTCTCAAATATAATGAAATTTATTATGCATGCATAATAAATTTCATTAATTAATGCTAAAAAATTCAGAAAGGTTTATCTGGAAGAGGTAAGGTTGTTTCTTTCCGTTATTATGGCCTTATTAAACCAGTTCATTTATAAAATTTTTGCGGTTCAATTTAACGGTCATAGATATTATTATATAAATGAATATATTTTTCTTTGACGATTTTTCTGCGCAATTTCATGGTAGGGGTCAGGTGACCACCATCTATACTCCATATATCCGGTGTTAAACGAAATTGTTTTACTTTTTCCCATTTGGCAAAATCGGCATTGGCCAAATCCACTTCTTCCTGTATTCGTGCAATTACCTTTTCATTCTGTACAATATCCGAATTTTCGCCCAATGTAATTTTATGGAGTTCCGCCCAATCGTATAAAAAATCAAAATTGGGCTGGATCAGGGCGGCAGGCATTTTTTCACCCTCACCAACGATCATGATCTGTTCTATAAAACGGGATTGTTTAAATCTATTTTCCAATAATTGCGGGGCGACGTATTTACCGCCCGAGGTCTTGAACATTTCCTTCTTACGGTCCGTAATGCGTAAAAAACCATCGGTATCTATTTCACCAATATCACCGGTATGAAAATACCCGTCTTTTAATACTTCTGCGGTTTTCCCCGGATCTTTATAATATCCCATCATAACATTGGGGCCTTTGCATAGGATTTCACCGTCTTCGGCAATTTTTATTTCCACGTCTTTAATGATCCTGCCTACGGAACCAATTTTCCATCCATCGCCTTTTTCCTGGTTTACGGAAATTACGGGAGAAGTCTCCGTTAATCCATAGCCTTCCATTACGGGGATGCCCGCAGCGCCAAAAACACGGCTCAAACGCTGTTGTAATGCCGCACTACCGGAGACCATCGTTGTTAGGTTCCCGCCTAACCCTTCTTGCCATTTACTAAAAATAAGTTTGCGCGCCAACCTTAATTGTTTTTCATACCACCATCCGTTTTTACCATAAGGTTCGTACTTGAGCCCAAGGGCTACCGCCCAAAAGAACAGTTTCTTTTTGATGCCCGTTAATGCCGCTCCCTTGGCGATGATGGCATCATAGACTTTTTCCAATAGGCGTGGCACCACGGTCATAACATCCGGTTTTACTTCCTTTAGGTTATCACTGATCTTGTCCAGGCCTTCCGCAAAATAGATTTGGATACCGCAATACTGATACAGGTATAAGATCATACGCTCAAAAATGTGGCAAACGGGTAAAAAACTTAGAGCGCTTGCTCCCGCCTCAAAAGGTACCCGAAGCTCACTGGAAATAACATTGGAAACAATATTATGATGGGACAGCATGACCCCTTTTGGTCTCCCGGTTGTTCCCGAGGTGTAGATCAGAGTGGCCAAGTCTTCCGGTTTAACGGCCGCTTTCCTTTGCTCCACTTCTTCCTGATTGGAATCATCTTTTCCCTTTTCCAGTACCTCGCTCCAATGGCTACAATTTTTTAGATCGTCAAAAGAAAATACCGCTTCCAGTTTCTTTAACTTGGAACCAATGGCCATTACTTTTGCATGCACTTCGTCACAGGACACAAAACAATATTTGGCTTCTGAATGGTTAAGGACATATTCATAATCTTCTTCTGAAATTGTTGGATAAATGGGTACGCTTTGTGCACCGGTCTGTAGAATTCCAATATCCACAATATTCCATTCCGTGCGATTGGTCATGGCAATAACGGCAATTTTATCATTGGGTTTTACTCCCAAACGCAATAACCCTCTACTTATGGCATTGGCCTGATCAATATATTCCCGGGTGGAGGTTGCTATCCATTCCCCGTTCCGCTTTGTAACAAGGGCCTTGTCCATGTTATATTTTTCTAATTGATAGAAAGGAAAATCAAATAATCGGGTTACCGTTTGCATATCTTGTCGCTGTATAGTACTTGCAAATTAGGGAAAGGAAGCGGGATTTTAAAACGGATCGTTCATAATTGGATGTTCGGATAGTCGGATGCATGCCTTTTTCTTGATTTTTTTGAGGATTATATCCTTTTATATGTTTAGCGAACAATCCCCCTATTTTGTACCTTATGTGATATTTGACAGTGATTTTATAAAAAGATAATCACTAATTTCAATATGGTCTTATGAAAAATATTTTGGTAACATTGCTTGTTCTTGCATTTTTATGCTCATGTAAAAATGAAGGTCCCGTAAAAAAAACGAATGGGCATACGGCCCCAAAAAACAAGAACGTAGTATTTATTTTGGTAGATGATCTGGGTTGGAAAGATTTGGGCTGTTATGGCAGTTCTTTTTATGAGACCCCGAACATAGACCGATTGGCGGAGCATAGTAAGGTGTTTACAAATGCCTATACCCCAAATCCGGTATGTTCACCGACAAGGGCGGCAATATTAACGGGACGTTATCCATCCCGCATAGGTATCACGGATTGGATTCCGGGGGATGACCCCAAAAATAGAAGTTTGCTGGGTCCAGAAGATTTACATCAGCTACCGTTGGAAGAGACGACCATTGCGGAATCCTTGAAACCTTATGGTTATAAGACTTTTTTTGCCGGAAAATGGCATTTGGGCAATGCGGGTTATTTTCCGGAAAATCAAGGTTTTGACAATAATAAAGGAGGACACCATATGGGACAGCCACCGGGAGGTTACTATTCACCTTATAAAAATCCAAAACTTTCCGATGGCCCGGAAGGGGAGTACCTTACGGATAGGTTAACGGACGAATCCATAACCTTTCTAAGGGAAAATAAGGAATCCCCTTTTTTATTGTATTTGGCTTATTATACCGTACATACACCGATCCAAGCCAGCAAACGACACTTACGCAAGTTTCAGGATAAACAAAAGAAAATAGGAGATAGTTTGGCATTGACACATAGGGAAGGAAAAGCCTTTACGGTCCAAAATCAATATAACGCCGAATATGCTTCTATGGTTTACGCTTTGGATGAAAATGTTGGCAGACTGTTCCGGGAACTGGAACGGTTAAAGCTTACAGATGAAACGTTGATTATCTTTACTTCGGACAATGGCGGGTTATCCACTATTACAGGAGAATGGAAAGCCCCTACCAGTGTTAAACCGCTCCGGGCAGGAAAAGGATGGGCCTATGAAGGTGGCGTTCGGGTACCATTGATCATAAAGCCACCTGGTGAAACCAAAGCTGCCAAAATCACCGCTCCGGTCATAAGTATGGATCTTTTCCCTACCATTTTGGATGAAATGGACCTGCCGTTACAACCCCGGTTGCATAAAGACGGATCAAGCCTTAAACCGATAATGGATGGCGAGGTCCGTACGGTCCATGAAGCCTTGTTTTGGGATTATTCCCATTATCACACCAGTGGTTGGACACCCGGGCAAGCCGTCCGAAAAGGAAACTGGAAACTCATACACTTTCTGGAGGACGATACTTTTGAATTGTACAACCTCAAAAATGATATTTCCGAACAATATGATCTGGCCACTGAAAACATTGAAAAACTTCAGGATCTTAAAAAGGAATTGGAACAATTTAACCGTCGTTTAAAAACGGCCAGACCTAAAATCAATCATTGATGCTTCTTAAACCGATTGGAAATTGTCGATCCATTCCCTTGCGTTGATGAAAGCCTGCAACCAAGGGGAAACGGTATCTTTTTTGTCTTTTGGGTAATATGCCCAGTTCCAGGGGAAGATAGAACGCTCAATATGGGGCATGGTTACCAAATGACGGCCCGTTGCATCACAAAGCATGGCGGTATTGAAATCACTGCCGTTGGGATTGGCAGGGTAGCTTTCATATCCGTATTTGGCGACTATATCATAGTTTTCCTCGGAAAGGGGCAAGCTAAATTTACCTTCACCATGCGAGATCCAAACACCCAAAGCGGTACCTTCCATATTGGAAAGCATCACGGAATTGTTCTTCTGGATTTTCACGGAGGTAAAATTGCTCTCGTGTTTAGCGGAATCGTTGTACGTCATTTTTCCATGTGATCCATGTTCGGGATTGATCAGGTCCAACTCCATGAATAACTGGCAGCCATTACAGATACCTATGGACAAGGTATCAGGTCTTGCAAAGAAATCTTTAAGCGCTTTATTGGCCTTTTCATTGTATTTGAAGGCACCGGCCCAACCTTTGGCACTTCCCAGGACATCGGAGTTGGAGAACCCACCTACAGCTCCGATAAATTGGATGTCTTCCAAAGTTTCCCGACCGGAAATCAAATCGGTCATATGAACATCCTTTACATCAAACCCTGCCAGGTACATGGCGTTGGCCATTTCACGTTCGGAATTACTGCCTTTCTCACGTAGAATTGCGGCCTTGGGCCTTTCTTCTCCATTTGGTCCGGCGATTAAGCCCGTAAAATTTTCGGGGAAATTATAATGTAAGGGCTGCTTTTTATACTGTTCATACCGAACTTTGGCCAAACCGTTCGAGGTTTGCTTATCATCCAATAAATAGGATGTTCTATACCAGGTATCACGAAGTGATGTTACATTTAAACCAATGTCGATTCCGTGGTTTTTAATATTGAGTTCCCCCTTGGAGGATACTTTTCCAATAGCATGGATGTGGATTCCTTCGTTTTTTAGTGTTGTGGCAACGGTGTCATCCTTTGCCTGTATGACCACACCGATATTTTCCGAAAATAATAATTTAATGGTATCCGCTTCTCCCAAAGAGGTCAGATCCAATTCCGCACCCAAATCATTATCGGCAAAACACATTTCCAATAAAGTGGTCAGTAATCCTCCCGAACCAATATCGTGCCCCGCTAAAATAAGACCTTTGGAAATTAACCTTTGAATGGCATTAAAGCTGTTTTTGAAATACGAAGCGTCCAAAACATTAGGGGCTTCATTACCAATGGCATTAACCACCTGGGCAAAAGAGGAACCGCCCAATTTAAAGTTGTCCTGAGAGAGATCGATGTAATAAATAGTACCACCTTCTTTTTGTAGGACGGGCTCTACCACCTTGGTGATATCATTACAATTTCCGGCCGCGGAAATAACTACGGTCCCGGGAGCGATGACTTCCTCGTCCTTATATTTCTGTTTCATGGAAAGGGAGTCTTTTCCTGTTGGTACGTTTATACCCAGATCAATGGAAAACTCGGAAACCGCTTTTACCGCTTCATATAAACGGGCATCCTCGCCTTTGTTCTTACAGGGCCACATCCAGTTGGCGGAGAGGGAAACCGATCGCAACCCATCTTTTAAGGGTGCCCAAACAATATTGGTCAAGGCTTCCGCAATACTGTTACGGCTTCCCGCTTCCGGATCTATGAGTCCGGAAATGGGGGAGTGGCCAATACTTGTGGCTATACCTTCCCGGCCCTTAAAATCCAAGGCCATTACCCCGCAATTGTTCAATGGTAATTGTAAGGGACCCGCACATTGTTGTTTGGCTACATGGCCACCAACACAGCGATCCACCTTGTTGGTCAACCAATCCTTACAGGCCACGGCTTCCAACTGCAATACCTGTTCCAGATAGTCATGAAAAAATTCCAGCGAATATTCGGGGTTTTTATACTGGATTTCAACTTTTGAGTCTTCCATAATGGTCTTGGGCGAACTTCCGAACATATCGGAAAGTTCCAAATCCATAGGCTTGTCCCCTTTGGTGCCGGATTCAAACGTAAAACGGTGTTTTCCCGTAACATCGCCCACGTCATACATGGGCGAACGTTCACGATCGGCAATTCTTTTTAATAGACTTTTTCCTTCCTCATCAATAACAAGGCCCATACGTTCCTGGCTCTCGTTACCGATTATTTCTTTGGCCGATAGGGTAGGGTCGCCCACGGGGAGTTTATCCAAATTAATATGTCCGCCCGTTTCTTCTACCAATTCGGAAAGGCAGTTTAAATGTCCGCCCGCACCATGATCATGAATGGAAACAATAGGGTTTTTCTTGCTTTCTACCAATCCACGGATGGCATTGGCAGCACGTTTTTGCATTTCCGGGTTGGAGCGTTGTACGGCATTCAATTCTATGGCCGATTCAAATTCGCCCGTATCCGCACTGGAAACGGCAGCTCCACCCATACCGATCCTATAGTTGTCCCCTCCCAGGATAATTATCTTATCGCCTTTTCGCGGTATATCCTTTAAGGCTTGGTCCAGTTTGCCATAACCGATACCCCCTGCCTGCATGATGACCTTGTCATAACCCAATTTTCTTGTTTCCGTTCCGTTGGACGATTCGGTTTCATTATACTCAAAAGTCAGTACGGAACCTGCGATCAAGGGCTGGCCAAATTTATTCCCAAAATCCGATGCCCCGTTAGAGGCTTTTATTAATATATCCATTGGGGTTTGGTACAGCCACTCACGTTCGGGCATCCCTTTTTCCCATTCCCTATTTTCCTCCAATCGGGAATATGCCGTCATGTATACGGCAGTTCCTGCCAAGGGCAAGGAACCTTTCCCCCCTGCAAGACGATCGCGGATTTCTCCCCCGGAACCTGTTGCGGCTCCGTTAAAGGGTTCTACGGTCGTGGGAAAATTGTGTGTTTCCGCTTTTAGGGACAAGACCGATTCAAATTCCTGTTCTTCATAAAAATCGGGTTTATCGGCACTTTTGGGTGCAAATTGTACCGCTTTGGGACCTTTTATAAAGGCCACATTATCCTTATAGGCCGAAACAATAGTATTAGGGTGGGTTTCCGATGTCTTTTTTATAAGCTTAAATAGCGATGCCGGCTTTTCTTCCCCATCAATAATAAAGGTGCCGTTAAATATTTTGTGGCGACAGTGTTCTGAATTTACCTGACTGAAACCAAACACTTCAGAGTCCGTAAGTTTGCGGTCCAGTTTTTTAGAAAGGGCATTTAGGTAGTCCACTTCATCTTGGCTTAACGCTAAACCTTCCTGCTGGTTATAAGCGGCAATATCCTCAATCTCTATAATGGATTCGGGAACAATGTCCACCGTATATATTTCTTGATCCAGTACGGTATATTTTTGCGATAGCATGGGGTCATAATCCGAGAAATCCGCTGTTACCGATCGGAATTCCTCGATACGGATAATCCCGTTAATCCCCATGTTTTGTGTAATTTCCGTGGCATTGGTACTCCATGGGGTAACCATGGCGGCACGTGGACCGACAAAAAAGGCGTCAAGAGACGCCATGTTGAGTTTGGGGCGGTTGCCGAACAACCATGTTAATTTTTTTTCGTCTGTTGTGGTAATTTCTTGAGCGGTCTGGACGGCAAAAACCTTGCTGTTGGCGTCCCCAAAGAAATGAATCATATTGGCGTTGTTCTTTTGCAAAATAGAAAATGCAAATTTACCATTTTATATGTCATTATTTGCGGTTATTCAAAACAGTTTTGAACCATGGATGTTGATTACCCTAACTACACGTAACGCAACTTTTATTAACGTTGGCTTCAATTATCAATATAAAATACCTAAAGCATTGAATAAACCGTTTTATTATTTTAGATAAAGGAACACCCCATAAATAGAGGCACTGCAAATGGCCGCAATCGGTAAGGTCAAGACCCAGGATAATAATATGTTCCGTATCACTTTTAAATCCGCTTTTTTCGTTACGGTGCCTATGCCAAAAATTGACCCTACGGATACGTGTGTTGTTGAAACCGGTAATCCGTGTACACTGGCCGTAGTAACCAATAATCCGGTCACCAGATTTGCGGTAAACCCTTGTCCATTATTCATAGGGGTAATCTTTTTGCTCATTAGTTCCCCTACTTTTTTTGCGTTTAATAACCCTCCTATAGCCATTGCGATCGCAACGGAAATCATCCCCCATTTAATGTTCAGCGCATTAATTACTATCAGAAGGCCGACAATTTTCGGGGTATCATTCAACCCTCTTGCAAAACTCACGATTCCTGCACTTAAATAATGGGCAAAATCCAGCATTTTTTGTGCATTGATACCGATGAAATTTCCTTTGTACTTTTCGATGCATTCCTTTTCATCCATAAGATTAACAATCCTTGGGGATTCGGTCTCCAAGGTTAGAAACTCATTTGTATTCCCTGTTTTTATCACAGGAATTTTTTCAGCCCCCACACAGATACAGGTTTCTTTGTTGACACCCACGACGACCCGTAATTTTCGAAAAAGAAGGTAAGCCAATAAACTAACGATTGCTGCCATAAGTGGGCTGACGATTAAGGGCATTAAAAAAGTATTGCCCAGTTTTGTAAAATTAAATGCCGTACCAACGGCGACAACACCACTCCCGAACAAAGCCCCCACCAAACTATGTGTTGTGGATATGGGCATTCCAATTTTTGTGGCAATAAAAACTGTCAATGCCGCACCTAAGGCTATGGAAATGGCAAACTCGGGGGATTGGATCAAAGTATCGGGGACAAGACCTTTTCCTGAAAAATTCTTGACCAGGGTGCCTGCTAAGAAAATAGCGGCAATAGAACCTGCGAAAGTAGTGGTCGTGGCCCAAACTATGGCTTTTTTATAGTTAGTGGTTCCGCTACCGAATAAAGTTGCCACTCCTTTAAAATTGTCATTGGCCCCGTTGCTATACGCCAAAAAACAAGCGGCGATAAAAAGAATAATCAAGATCATTGTTTAGTTAGGTTTTGAGTGAAAGTTCGATTTTGATATAGATTTATAAATAGTCGAATGAGGGTAACTTTAATTACTGATTAATTTTTGGGAAGGACGATATTTATCGGAGGTAATAGTTTTATTAAACGTATCTCGTCGAATTTAAGATATTGGGAATGAAGATATGGTATCCGGTATTTAGTAGTCGGTATTTGGTAGTTAGTATGAAGTAGTATTCGGTATGTATAATTGAAGAAGGTTATTTCTTGATCAATAAGGCCATATAAAACCCGTCAAAACCACTTTTTGAAGCATAGATTTTCTTTTCTTTCTCCAGGGTAAAATCCTTACCTTCTTCAGAAGCTAAAAAAGAGGTTATTTGATCGTGATTTTCCTGTGGTAGTATAGAACAGGTAGCATATACCATTTTTCCGCCCGGTTTTACAATTTTACTATAGGAACGAAGAATGTCATGTTGCACTTTAGTGATTTTTTCCAAGAATTCCGGTTGCATTTTCCATTTGGTATCCGGATTTCTGCGGATAACACCAAGACCCGTACATGGAGCATCGATCAGTACACGATCTGCACTGCCATATAGTTTTTTTATGATTTTGGTGGAATCTATGACCCGTGGTTCAATATTATGTACCCCATTCCTTCGGGCCCTGCGTTTGAGTTCTTTCAGTTTACTTTCGTAAATGTCCATTGCGATCAATTGCCCCTTATTTTCCATAAGTCCTGCCAAATGGAGGGATTTGCCACCGGCTCCGGCACAGGTATCTACCACACGTTGCCCCGGTTGAACATCCAACAGTTCGGCGACCAATTGGGAGGAGGCGTCCTGTACCTCAAAGAGGCCATTTTTAAAGGCTTGGGTTACGAATACATTGGCACGTTCGGGTAGGCGTAAGGCTAGGGGATACCCTTTTATAGGCTCCGCTACGATACCTTCATCCAATAGGGTTTTTCGTAATTTTTCCTTGGTCGTCTTTAAGGTGTTGGTACGCAAGATAACTTCGGCAGGTTCGTTAAGTTTGGCAATTTCGGCCGTCCAGAGTTTTTCCCCCAAGCTTTTCACGCAAAGTTCATCTATCCAATCCGGTACCGCTTCCCGGTACTTTCGTATTTTGGTAAGTTCATCGAACTTTCCTTTTATGCGTCGCTCCGGTGTGGGTTCTATTTGTTTCCAATCAGGTAACCGTATTCCCTTTAAAACGGCCCAAACGGCCCACATACGGAACAGGTTTGATCGGCTAAAAGGAGCTTTTACATCGGCAATTTCAGTATACAACCTTTTGTACCGTACCATTTCATAGGTAGTCTCGGCAATAAAGCCTCGATCACGTGCTCCCCAACGTTTGTCAAACTTCAATACCTTTTGTACCACCTTGTCCGCATATTCCCCTTCGTTAAAAATAAGGTTCAAGGCATCTATAACGGCAAACACTAAGTTTCTATGTAGTTTCATTCTGGTATGGTTATGGGGTTATTAGCTCGCATATTGTTAAATCCGATTTCCAAGAATTTATACGCCCACATTATTTAATTGCTTATGGCCTTTAAAAAGGGTAGCAAAGGTATTGTTTTAGAAGTGATTTCGTTTATTTTTGAGGAACTTTGTAGCTATGCGATCATTCGTTCTTTTCTTGATGGCCTGCAGTTTGTTTTCCTGTACGGATAAACCTGTACGGAAGCCTTTTACCGCTGTTGAAATCGAGACCATTTATTCAGATTCCGTAAGCATCCGGGCCATTGAATTTTTGGATGGAAATACCCTAGCCTTTGCCGGAAACAAGGGAATCTATGGTACTATTGACCTACCTTCGGGTAAAGTGCGTACCAATACCATGAAATACCATACGGTTATCCCTGAATTCAGGGCCGTGACCCATACGCCGACCGATTTTTTTATGTTATCGGTAGCTAATCCGGCCCTATTGTACAAAACTGGTGACAGGGGTAGAATGGATTTGGTATATATGGAAGAGGACGAGGCCGTTTTTTATGATGCGATGCGTTTTTGGAACGATACGGAAGGTATTGCGATAGGTGATAATGTAAAAGGTTGCCTGAGCATACTAATAACCCGTGATGGTGGAAACACATGGAATAAATCACTGTGTTCCGATATTCCTGAATTTATTGAGGGCGAAGGTGCTTTTGCCGCCAGTAATACCAATATAGAGGTCTATGGTGACCATACATGGATCGCTACCACCAAGAGAATCTTATACTCATCGGATAAAGGCAAGACATGGGAAAGCTTTACAACGCCCGTTAAAACCGAAGAAGCTACCGAAGGTATATATTCCATCGATTTTTATGATACGGATTTGGGCGTAGCCATTGGTGGGGATTATACAAGACCTGATGGCAATGAAGCGAACAAGGCCATTACAAAGGATGGCGGGAAGACCTGGCAATTATTGGCGAATGGTATGGGCCCCGGTTACAAGAGTTGTGTTCAGTTTGTGCCCAATTCCAATGGTACGGGAATCGTAGCCACTGGTTTTACCGGAATTTCCTATTCCCAGGATATGGGCCGGACCTGGAACCAATTGTCCGATGAAGGTTTTTACACGCTTCTGTTTTTGAACGGGAACATTGCTTATGCCGCTGGGAAGAACCGTATTTCAAGGCTTGTTTTTAAGTAATATGTATTTTATGATACATTGAGTGGAATAGGGGTGTTTTTAATACCCTTATTCCACTAAGATGAGTTCTTGGTCAAACGTTGACCACAATATAACCCCGTCCTTTTTTCTTGTACCAAATACCTTTGTATTTGTATAATTTTCTGCCATTGATCACAACAACTTTATTGCCTCTGGGCAATTTTCGTATTTGGATGCCAATGGGTGCGGCACAAACTACATACTTTTTTCCCTTGGGTCTGTACCATATACCATTCGCATAATAATAGTTGTTATTTTTATATACGACTATTTTGGGTTTATGCACGGTAGTTACCAGCGTTCCATGTTTAGGGTATGTCTTTACTACCTTTCGTTGCGCATTGCCTGAAAATAAGGCACCCATTAATACCAGTACGGCCAAAACAATTTTTAAATCTCTCATAGTTTTACAATTTTTTTCCTGAAATTAATTCAGGATATGTTATACTACTTTGACTGGTATGAACGGACAAGGTTTAATGAAAAAAGGAACCTATTGGCTTCTTTTGTATGTAGTACATCGAATATTTTAATCGAAAGCATTTCTCTGGGGTAATCAGCTTTAAGAAATGTTCTATTTATCGAGGGACTCGCCGATTGTTTCTGTATTGTTTAATGAGGCGCCGTTTAAAATCATCTTCGGCTTTCATTAAAAGAATCGTTTTTTTAGAAGAAATGATTTTTTTTATTTCGGCAATAAAAGATTCCAGTTCTTTTTGTTTTTCTTTCTCTAGGGCAATGAACCTGTCCACCAAATCATCCGCCTGTTTATCGCTTAAGGTGGTTATGTTTCTCAAAGGTTCCCTTATCTCCTGTCGTTCCCGCCTAAAGGTTTCCATTTGCTCTTCATGGACATTATAAACGGGCCAGAAGATTTGGGCTTCTTTACTTGTAAGACCAAGTCGCTCCGTAATAAAGGCTACCTTAAGGGATTTTATCTTTTCCCTATAGGGTCTTTCCTGGGCAAAGCTTGCCATGGTAAAAGAAAATAGTATGTAAAATAATATTTTATTCATCTTCTTTAGTATTTAATTCTTCCAAATGGTCAATGGTTTCGTTCAGATATTCAAGTATGTTTTCTTCTTTGATTTGACTTTCCATAATATCCGTTATTTCCATTTCATCCATAGGAAGTACTTCGGCAATTTCGTAGGAAGACAGCCCCAAATCGTTATTTTCAAAGTAGGCTTCTAAATCCGCATTGGCCAAATCTTTAAACCGTATTTCCTTTTCCGTATTCCATGTAGCTACACCAAAAATAACTAAAACCACGGCCGCAATGGCAGCTGCTACCCTATAATGGTTGTGATACGGATTTAACCGAACGACCTTGGGCCTTTCTTGAAGCTTTTTATCGAGTTTACCTTCCAGTGTGTCAAAATAACCTTCCGGAAGTTTAAAACCATCACTTTTAGGAATAACCGGACTTTCTTGGGAAATCCGTTCCTTTAAAGTATCCTCAAAACCATCAAAATAGCCTTCTGGCACTTTAAACGGTTTTTTCTTAGGGTCTGTTTTCATGTTTCAATTTTGATTTTTGATTAGGAATTTGGGTTATGATTCCTTCAAAAGGCTTTCCACCTTTTTTACGGCAAGGTGATAGGATGCTTTTAACCCACCTACCGAAGTTTCCAATATTTCTGAAATTTCTTCATATTTCATCCCATCAAAATATTTCATAGTAAAGACCAACTTTTGTTTTTCCGGAAGCATGGCTATGGCCTTTTGCAATTTCATCTGAATTTCGTCTCCCTCAAAATAGACATCTGCTTCTAAATTAGCTAGCATTCTATCCTGATACTCCCCATCCGAAAGGCCTAATTTTTTTGACCTTTGGCTTAAATAGCTCAAAGCTTCGTTGGTGCCTATACGGTACATCCAGGAATACAGTTTGCTATCGCCCTTAAAACTTTCTATATTCCTGTATACTTTTATAAAGGTATTCTGCAATACATCATCGGCATCGTCATGGTTTAAAACGATCCGACGAATATGCCAATACAAACGTTCCTTATGGGTGCTTACCAACACCTCAAAGGCACGTGATTGCGTATCCTTGGACTTTAATTTCCGAACCAGGGTCTCCTCTGTTAGCAATCCGAATTGAATTTGGTTTACCTTTTGACCATAAAGTTAGAAAAAGGTTTAATTGCCTAAGACGGATTTATAAATTTTAATAGGATTTACACCATCTCTTTACCAGCGGGAAGTATGCGATATTCTCCTGTACCATAAGTTAAGATAGGAGATAATCTCCCATTTTATTTTGCTCAAGTTTATAGGGAAAGGACTTGGACTCTTTTAAGTAATCGATTTTAGATCTTATTTTTTACCCTAAGGACTGCATCGCAACCAATTTTTTGTAGGTGCCTTTCTTGGCCATAAGCTCGGTATGGGAACCTTGCTCAACGATTTCACCTTTTTGCAATACGATAATGTTATCCGCTTTTTGAATGGTTGAAAGACGGTGAGCAATAACAATTGAAGTTCTGTTTTGCATCATTTTCTCAAGAGCATCTTGTACCAAACGTTCACTTTCGGTATCCAAAGCTGATGTAGCCTCGTCCAAAATCATAATAGGAGGGTTTTTAAGTACGGCCCGTGCTATGGAAAGGCGTTGTTTTTGCCCTCCACTGAGCTTGTTTCCACCATCACCGATATTGGTGTCATATCCTTCCGGGAGCTCCATAATAAAATCGTGGGCGTTGGCAATTTTGGCGGCTTCTATGATTTCTTCCTGCGTGGCGTCTTTCTTGCCAAGACCAATATTGTTTTTGACCGTATCATTAAAAAGAATGGAATCTTGTGTAACCAGGCCCATAAGCCCGCGAAGCGATTCTTTTTTAAGGTCTTTGATGTTGGTGCCATCGATTTTAATCTCTCCTTCATTTACATCGTAAAACCGGGTGATCAGGTTGGCAATGGTGCTTTTTCCGCTTCCCGATTGCCCCACCAAGGCTATGGTGTTACCCTTGGGAACCGTTAAATCAAAGTTTTTGAGTACGTATTCGTCCTCATATTTAAAAGAAATGTTTTCTAGGGAAACATGATCTTCAAAAGTATCCTTTTCAACGGGGTCCGCAATTTCCGCAATCGGGTTTTCGGTCTCCAATATTTCCAGAACACGCTCTGCGGCCGCATTTCCCTTTTTAACACCATAGGAAGCCTTGCTTATGGCTTTTGCCGGGGTTAAAATTTGATAAGCCAGCCCCATATAGGTAATAAAGAGTTCCGGTTTCAGTGTTTTTTCTACCAGGACCATTTGACCACCATACCATAAAATGACACCTATAGCAGCTATTCCAAAGAATTCACTCGTGGGAGAAGCTAAATTTTGTCTATTGAGCAAGCTGTTGGAAAAATTATAGAATCGCCTTGTAGATTTTTTAAAAGTATCGTAAAACCGAGATTCGGCATTAAATGCCTTAATAACCCGCAACCCCCCTAAGGTCTCTTCTAAGATGGACAGAAAATATCCCTGTTCTTTTTGGACCTTATCGGATTTTCGTTTTAACGATTTACCGATTAGGGAAATTAAAAACCCTGAAACGGGAAGAAATAAAAAAACGAACAGGGTTAATTTAGGGCTGATGGACAGCATTGCTATAATCGTAAAAAGAATGGTCAAGGGTTCCCTGACCACAAGTTCTAGAATTGACAAAAAGGAATGTTGAATCTCCAGCACATCCGATGTAATACGGGCAATGGTATCTCCTTTTCTTTTTTCTGAATAGAAGGAAATGGGAAGAGTTATGGTCTTATGGTATAATTCATTTCTTAAATCCTTTAAAACACCATTTCGTAAAAACGTAATGAAATACATGGCTAAATAGCCAAATAGGTTTTTTAAAAAGAACATAGAGATTACGATTCCTACCATAAAAAGTAACGTATCCCCCGAACTGCCGGCCTCGCTTTTTTGCGTAACAAAATAGTTTAGGTATTCCATAATATATTCCTTTCCCTGTGCTAAACCTTGCCAAATGGGTTTTTGACAAACCGGTTTGGTCTGCTTAAAAAGGACCGCCAACATTGGAAATAAAGAAATCATAGCCAAAGTGGCAAAAAGGGCGTAGAAAATATTGGATACAATATTAAGAAAAGCATAAACCTTATAAGGCCTTGCAAAGCGAAGGATTTTTTTAAAATATTCCATTACCCTAAATTAAGCTCGCTAACAATGTTCCGTATTTTGGCATTCAGCTGTTCGGTTACCTTTTTATAGTTGTTGGCCGAATCCAAAGAAGTATTGGTGCTGATGTAAAATTTCACCTTTGGTTCCGTACCACTGGGCCTGGCGGCTATTCTGGTGCCATCTTCGGTCTCATAGATCAATACATTGGCTTTTGGAAGATCAATGGCTTTTTCTTCTCCCGTTAATACATTTTTGGCCATGGAGGTGTTGTAATCTTCTATCCATTTTATCTGGGAGCCGGCCACGGACGACACAGGATTTTCCTTAAAATCCTTCAGCATCTGTTTGATTTCCTCGGCTCCACTGATTCCCTTCTTGGTCAGGGAAATCAAATGTTCCTTGTAAAAACCATAATGTACATAACAATCGATCAGATCCTCATAAAAAGAACTGCCATTGGCTTTGGCCTGTGCCGCAATTTCGCATGCCAATAGGGTTGCTGTAACGGCATCTTTATCCCGTACAAAATCACCTACCATATATCCAAAACTTTCTTCACCACCACCAATGAATCGGGACTGGGGAAAATCCTTGATCATTTTTCCGATCCATTTAAAACCGGTCAACGCCGTTTTGAACTCAACACCATAAGCCTCTGCCATGACTTCCATCATGGGCGTGGATACTATGGTTGTGGCAATGAACTCATTTCCCTTAAAACCTTTTTCTTTTTGTTTTTCTAAAAGGAACCGTGTCATAAGGACCATGGCCTGATTTCCGTTTACGATTTCCATTTGCCCGTCCAGATTCCGTACGGCTATACCTAAACGATCGCTATCGGGATCCGTGCCCACCACCATATCGGCATCCAGTTCCTCCGCTTTTTTGATTGCCATGGACAAGGCTTCGGGCTCTTCCGGATTAGGGGATTTTACGGTAGGGAAATTACCGTCCGGTTCTGCCTGTTCGGCTATGACCGTCACATTTTTATAGCCTGCCCGCTTCAATACTTCGGGTATGACCGTAATGGAAGTACCGTGCAGGGATGTAAAAACAATTTTGAAATTGTCCTTCCCGGAGGCATTGAAATTGCCATTTTTCACGGATTCGTTAATAAATGCCTCGTCAACTGCGGAATCTATTAGTTCAATAAGACCGTCATTGACATTGAATTTGATATCCTCAAAGGACAGTGCATCGATTTCTGATATGATTTCCCCATCTTGGGGCGGCACTATTTGGCCACCATCCGTCCAATATACTTTATAACCGTTATATTCCGGTGGGTTATGGGATGCCGTCAACACAATGCCGGCATGACAATTTAGGTGCCTGACGGAAAATGAAAGTTGGGGGGTAGTCCGTAAACTGGAATATAGGTATACTTTTATGTTATTGGCAGATAAAACTTCCGCTACCGTTTTGGCCAACGTATCACTGTTATGCCTACAATCATAGGCGATCACTACTTTAATTTCTTCCCCGGAATAGGTCTTGTTCAGGTAATTGCTCAAGCCCTGGGTGCTTTTTCCCAAGGTATATTTGTTTATTCTATTGGTGCCAACTCCCATAATACCACGCATTCCCCCGGTACCGAACTCCATATTTTTATAGAATCGGTCTTTAAGTTCTTCGGTGTCATTATCGATTAAGGATTGTACTTCTTTTTTTACCTCGGGATCAAAAAAATCGGTTAGCCAGCTTTTAGCACTGTCAAGGACGTTATCCATTCTAAGTTGGTTTTTAGTATAAATTGGTTTATGAAGAATGTAGTTCTTCTTTTTTTTGGTTATTTGTTTGTTCAGAAACTATGTAACGGTTTTCTTCCCTTTTGGAACGGATCAATATTTCGCCCAGGAACCCCGCCAGAAAAAGTTGTGTTCCAATGACCATGGAGATCAAGGCAATATAAAATTGTGGCCTGTCCGTTATTAACCTTCCAAAAGGATGGATAAATAGCTTGTCTACGCCTAAATATAGGGCAAACCCAAAACCTATGATAAACATTAGTACCCCCAAGGCACCGAATAAATGCATGGGCCTTTTGCCGAATTTGGAGACGAACCAAATAGTGATCAAATCTAAAAACCCATTTATAAATCGTTCCATCCCAAATTTTGTTTTACCGTATTTACGTGACTGGTGCTGCACTACTTTTTCCCCAATTTTAGAAAACCCCGCATTTTTTGCCAATACCGGAATGTAACGGTGCATTTCACCGGAGACCTCGATCGTTTTTATTACGACACGGTCATACGCCTTGAGTCCACAATTAAAGTCGTGCAATTTAACACCCGATGTCCTTCTGGCCGCCCAGTTGAATAATTTGGAAGGGAGGTTTTTAAAGATTATGGAATCGTATCTTTTTTTCTTCCATCCGGAGACGAGTTGGTAATTTTCTTGGGCAATCATCTGGTACATCTCGGGGATTTCCTCCGGATTGTCCTGCAAATCGGCATCCATGGTGATGACCACGTTTCCCTTGGCCTTTTTAAAACCTGCATGCAGGGCCTGGGATTTTCCGAAATTCTGGAGAAACCGGATACCGCTAACATTTGGGCTGTTTTGTGAAAGTCTGGAAACAACATCCCAGGAATTGTCCGTGCTGCCATCGTCCACGAACAAGATTTCGTATAAAAAATGATGGGATCGCATTACGGATACGATCCAATCATGAAGCTCCTGTAACGATTCTTCTTCATTAAGTAAGGGAATTACAATGGATAGCTGCATATGTTGCTTCTGGAATTCCCGTCAAAAGTACAAATTAGTTCAGATTTTCTTGCCTTTTCAGGACCAATGCGGGAATTAAAGAAAAGATAAAACCAATGAACAGACTAAAAATGAGTCCAAAAAGAATTTGCATGGTAGGGGTGGAGAATTTTTTCCCCATTTCCAATTGTGCGTCGATTTGATCAGGCGTCAATGCCGTAGTCTGCATTAACTGGTCTTTTTGGTAGGCCAGGGCCTTTGCCATCATTTCCGGATCTATGACATTTGCCATTATCTGATTAAAGAAAATGCCTATGATGCCTCCGATCAAACACACACCAACACCTATTTTTAATCCTTCCGCAAAAGACATATAGCCATTATTGGCTTTTTTGAATTGGACCATAGCGATGATGATGGCCGCCAGGAACAGAATTAGACTTACGATCATTACCGGGATTCCTCTTTGATAGTGTATATCCATAGAAAATAACATGAGCGCAAAGATTACGCTTATCCCTCCTAGTATAAGACCATAGGTGAGTGCAAATTTTCCTGTTTTTGGTTGATTTTCTTCCATTTTCTATTGGTTTATAGGTTGATTCTTAATATGGGTATAAAAGAAGCGGTATTTGTTACATTAAATTTAAGATAAATTTACCATGTTTTTTTGAGTTGTAATTGTACATTCATGGAATTTGACTAAATTTGCAAACTTAAAATAAGTGCCTGTTGGAACGGGCATGTTAAATTTTACTAGAATGCAAAAAGGAATACACCCGGAAAATTATAGATTAGTAGCCTTTAAGGACATGTCCAACGAGGAAGTGTTTATTACAAAATCAACGGCGGATACCAAAGAAACATTAGAAGTGGATGGTGTTGAGTACCCATTGGTGAAGTTGGAGATTTCAAGAACCTCACATCCCTTTTATACAGGTAAGGCCAAATTTTTGGATACCGCTGGCCGTATCGATAAATTTAAGAACAAGTACAAGAAGTTTTCCAAGCCTGCCGCCAAGACGGAGGAGGAATAAGAAGATTTTGTTTTTTCAAATATATGCCCCCGATGTACATCGGGGGCTTTTTTTTTGAGTACACCCAATATTTTTGGGGATTATCTATTTATTGGTTTTAAGAACATATGGTTTATTTAATTTAGTATAAATTGTACACCTATGAACTATATACTTTTTGATGGTCCTGTACGGGATAATTTACTGCCCTTTACCTTTACACGGCCCGTTGCGGAGATACGGGTGGGGATTATGACCATTAAAGAAAAATGGGAAACTCATTTAAAAACGAAAATTTCATACCTCACGGAAGATTATTTGAGCCGAAAATTTCCTTTGGTGGAGGCTTCCAAAAATACCTTGATAAACGCTTCCGTTTTACCGGATGCCACATTGATTTCGGCCATTACCGCTTTGGAATCCAATCAAGTACTCATATCCCGGGACACCGTAATTGCATATCGATCTAATGAGGTCAAGAGAGCCCCTGATTGGGGGGGCTTCCAAAAAATCGATTATGACCAAAGTGTTTTTCAAATTGAGCATACCTGGGATATCTTTTCAAAAAACGCGGAAGCATTGCAAGCCGATTTTGATTTTTTGACAAAAGGCCGTAAAAGCCAACCGATTTCTGCCACCAACAATCTTGTTCATCCGGAACGTATATTTCTGGAGGAAGGTGCCAAAGTGGAGTACAGTATTTTAAACGCTACCGATGGCCCTATATATTTGGGAAAAAATGCCGAAATATGGGAAGGTAGCCTGGTGCGTGGTGGATTGGCCTTATGTGATCATGCCGTTGTGAAGATGGGCGGTAAACTCTATGGAGCCACGACCATTGGGCCACATAGCAAAGTTTGTGGAGAGGTGAGCAATGCCGTAATCTTCGGATATTCCAGTAAGGGGCACGAAGGTTATTTGGGAAATGCCGTTTTGGGGGAATGGTGCAATATTGGGGCGGATTCCAATAATTCCAACCTAAAAAATAATTATGCTAAAGTAAGGTTGTGGAACTACGCTACGGAGAAGTTTGAGCAGACCGGCCTACAGTTTTGCGGACTTATGATGGGGGACCATAGCAAAACGGCCATTAATACCATGTTCAATACGGGGACCGTAATCGGCGTGAATTCAAATATTTATGTACCGGGATTTCCCCGGAATTTTATTCCTAGCTTTAGTTGGGGAGGGGCTTCGGGCTTTTCCGCGTATATGCCAAAAAAAGCATTTGAAGCGGCCAGGGTAATGATGGCACGGAGAGGCGTGGAATTTAATGAGACAGAAGCGGATATTTTGAATCATGTGTTTGAATTGACTAAAAAGTGGAGGAATTATTAGTTTCAGTAAACAGTTAGCAGTGAACAATTAGCAGTGGGCAATGAACAGTTTTGTGAAAATTAATGTGCTGTTCGCTTATCCTATTTTTCCTGATAGATTTCTTTTTCCTCTATAAAATATTGTGTAACACCATATATGAATCGCCCCATGGCTTTTGTATATCTTTGTAGCCTCAATTTCGGAAATCAGAATCAGTTGTAATGCAAATTACTGAATTAAATAAAGGCCAAAACAAGCCCGGCACAAGGAAGAAAGTCGCTTTTTATACCTTGGGTTGCAAACTTAATTTTTCAGAAACTTCTACCATAGCCCGTGGCTTTATAAAAGAAGGCTTCGATCGGGTTGATTTTTCCGAAAAAGCCGATATGTATGTTATCAATACCTGTTCCGTAACCGAGAATGCGGACAAGAAATTCAAGACTATTGTAAAACAGGCCCAAAAATCCAATCCAGGGGCTTTTGTGGCCGCCGTAGGGTGTTATGCCCAATTAAAACCAGAGGAACTAGCCGCCGTTGACGGTGTAGATTTGGTATTGGGGGCGACGGAGAAGTTCAAGATTACGGATTATGTTGATGACCTTACTAAAAACGATTATGGGGAAGTGCATTCCTGCGAGATAGAAGAAGCGGATTTTTATGTGGGAAGTTATGCTGTTGGAGACCGAACAAGGGCTTTTTTAAAGGTTCAGGACGGCTGTGACTATAAATGCACCTATTGCACCATCCCCTTGGCCAGAGGGATTTCAAGAAGTGATACCCTTTCCAATGTGCTTAAAAATGCCGAGGAGATTTCTGCACAGGGCATTAAGGAAATTGTGCTTACCGGAGTAAATATCGGGGATTATGGTAAGGGGGAATTTGGAAATAAAAAGCACCAACATACATTTTTGGATCTGGTCAGGGCCCTGGATGAAGTAAAAGGGATTCACCGTCTGCGTATTTCGTCCATAGAGCCCAATCTTTTAAAGAATGAAACCATAGATTTTGTGGCCCAAAGTAAAACCTTTGTTCCGCATTTTCACATTCCATTGCAAAGTGGAAGTGATGATTTATTGAAATTAATGAAGCGTAGGTATCTCACGGATTTATACCGGGAGCGTGTCCGGAAAATCAAGCAAGTAATCCCGCACTGTTGTATAGGAGTGGACGTTATCGTAGGGTTCCCCGGGGAGACCGATGAACATTTTTTAGAAACCTATCATTTTTTGAATGAATTGGATATTTCGTACCTGCATGTTTTCACCTATTCCGAAAGGGATAATACCGAAGCTGCCGTTATGAAAGCCGTTGTTCCTAAGGAAATAAGGAACAAACGTAGTAGGATGCTACGGGGATTGTCCGTAAAAAAAAGGAGGGCCTTTTATGAGGGGCAGTTAGGAGCGGAGCGGAACATTCTTTTGGAAGGAGAGAATAAAGAGGGCTATATCCATGGATTTACCGAAAATTACATTAAGGTAAAGACACCCTGGAACCCGAAATTGGTGAATACGCTCCATAAGGCAAAACTCAAAGAGATTGCCGAAGACGGATCGGTCCGGTTTGATTTTGTAAAAACAGAAATTGAAATATGAAAAAACCTCTCGAGTGGAGAGGTTTTTCGAAATCTAGATTCTAATGCCTACGGGCAACATTTCTTTGTATTGTCTGTTTTTCCTTAGGAATCCTGCAATTTGAGGGCTTGTAGGAACAACACGTTGGTTTTGCTCTTGAATATGGTGAAGAACGGATTTGATAAAACCTTCCTTAAAACCTTCTTTGGTAATTTCTTCGGGAACCACGAGTTTGGTCAAGAAGACTTTCCTTTCTTGGGAAGAGTATTCGATTTTAGCCAAATGACCGTCTACTCTTGTTTCAAATTGACGCAAGAAAGCGTTGTCCTTGATAATTACATCGTTCATATAGTTGATTTTAGTGTTGATTTAAGACAAAAAAATTACGATGTTCTCAAATCGTAATTTCACAATACTAGAATCTGAAAGGGTCAAAATTGGATTTCTCCTAAAAATTTCCAAACAGAATACAAAATTAATAAAAAATTAGTTAATTTCCTAGTTTACTGTAGCCTGCCTTAGTGAAAACCAATGTCAAAACACCTGTCTATTTTATGCCCGGAATGGCTGCCGGTAAGGCTATATTCGACTATATAGAACTTTCCGGGGATGTTTTTGATATGTATTATTTGGAATGGAAGATGCCTGTGAACGGTAGTGGCCTAAAACAGTATGCCCGGGAAATGTGCAAGGAAATAATACATGAAGATTCTGTCCTGATCGGAGTTTCATTTGGTGGGATATTGGTCCAGGAAATGGCAAAATGCATAAATGTTCGTAAAGTAATCATTATTTCCAGTGTAAAGAGCAGATTTGAACTGCCAAAAAAAATGTTGTTTGCCCGCTACACCAAAGTTCATAAATTATTGCCCACGGGTTTGGTAAATAATGTGGAACTATTGGCAAAATACGCTTTTGGGGAGACCGTGACCAAACGACTGGAACTGTATGAGAAATACCTTTTCGTTAGGGATAAGGATTATATAGATTGGTGTATTGATCAAATGGTAAATTGGAAACAAAAAGAACCCTTAGGGAATCTAGTGCATATCCAAGGAGAGAAAGATGCGGTTTTTCCTTTGGAAAATATAGAAAACTGTAAAATTGTCAAGAATGGGACGCATACTATGATTATTCACAGGGCCAAATGGTTTAATGAACACCTTCCCGCAATTATTTTGGAATAAGAAAGTTCTATTGATACCTTTGATATTATCGCAAAACGATCAAAATGAAATTACTTAAGAATATATTGATGCTTTTGGGCATATTTTTTGTTATCGGCACCTTGATTTTTGGGATTCAAAGAAATAATTCTGTCCCGGAGGTAAAAAATGGAGTTGCCCTGGACAGTGTTGAGAAGCATGTGGCCAAGGAATACAATATATCGTCCATAGACATCCCAAAAAACTTGAATTTTGCGGGAGAGACGGTTCCGCAGAAAGACCCTGAGATCATGGAGCGTGTGGACAGGGAGTTTTTGGTGAATACCTATTGGCAGTCCAATGCCCTATTGCTGATGAAAAGGGCGCACAAATATTTTCCGGTGATCGAACCCATTCTTGCCAAAAATGGAATACCGGATGATTTTAAATATTTAGCGGTAGCGGAGAGCGGTCTTACTAATGTGGTCTCACATGCCGGTGCTACCGGATTTTGGCAAATAATGAAGGGAACGGGAAGAGAATATGGATTGGAGATAAATTCCAACGTCGATGAACGGTATCATCTGGAAAAATCCACCGAAGTAGCCTGTAGGTATTTGAATAAATGGAAAGACCGCTATGGGAGCTGGACCTTGACCGCTGCAGCGTATAATGCCGGACCCGGAGCTATCAATAAATTTATGGGAATCCAACAGGTAGATGATTATTACGACCTGTTATTGGGCGAGGAAACAGGTAGGTACGTTTTTAGGATCATGGCGATCAAAGAAATTTTGTCAAACCCTGAAAAATATGGATTTTATATAGAGAAAGAAGATTTGTACCAGGCGGTTCCCACCTTTAACGTAGAAATTGATGGGCCCATATCCAGTTTTGCGGATTTTGCCCAGGAATATGAAATCAACTATAAGATATTAAAACGTCATAATCCCTGGTTGCGGGAACCCCATTTGAA
This sequence comes from Maribacter spongiae, assembly GCF_047345125.1. Classification (NCBI taxonomy): domain Bacteria; kingdom Pseudomonadati; phylum Bacteroidota; class Flavobacteriia; order Flavobacteriales; family Flavobacteriaceae; genus Maribacter; species Maribacter spongiae. The sequence goes on from NZ_JBLFEQ010000007.1 coordinate 188,039, forward strand.
CAATGCCTCAAGAAAAAAATATACGATCGAGATTCCCAATAAAGGATATTATAAGGAAGCGGGATAGTATAATGAAACTGTTTTCTGATGAAGGGGTGGGCCTAAATCAGGATTATCCGGTATGCTGAATACTGCGTTACAGTCGGCTATATTTTTTTCATCTGCTGTTGCATCATACGGATTTGTTCCGTAAGCATATTGTTCTTGTCCAATTTTTTAGCTTCCTGAAGTAGGGTAGTGGCTTCTCTTTTACGTCTTTTTTGCATGGCAATACCTGCTAGGCTTAATTTGGCCATGGCCACATCATAATCCATGGTAAGGCCAAGTTTAAGGGCCTTTTTAAAATACTTTTCCGCCGTGGTAAGGTTGGTCTGGGAAAAGATGATACCGTGTAGATAGTTGTAATAACCTTGTTGTTTCGTTGTTAAGGATGCTTCCGGATTTTTAATTTTGGACAACCATTTTTGGGTTCCCTCCATATCCTGTTTTCGCATTCTTAAAAAAGCAAGTAAAATAATTTCGTTTCTAAAATAAAGGAATATAAAAATAGAGGAGAGCAACAGTAAAGAAATGCCGTTTCCAATATACCCTTCAATGAATTGATATACGGCATAAGCAATAATTAAACCAGCTATGACAAGTTTTAGATTTTTATTGAACATGAATTGTTTTTGTTTGGATGATTCTTACTATCTCGAACAGGTATTGGGCAAAATAACGATAACTCCCTAAATTTGCCATGAAAATTAATGCTGGCAAAATTAGCGAAAAGCTGGGTTTTGAAACGAACCGATTATTAAAAATATTTTTTTAATTGGGCTTGTCAAAGAAAAAACTCTTTGTATATTTGCGCCCAGTTTTACCTCCCCTTAAAAAGGTAATCCCAAAACAATATAAAGAAGATAAAAATCTAGGCGATGAGCAAGAGGACATTCCAACCATCAAAGAGAAAGAGAAAGAACAAGCACGGTTTTCGTGAGCGCATGGCATCCGTTAATGGAAGAAAGGTCCTTGCCCGGAGAAGAGCAAAAGGAAGAAAGAAATTAACCGTATCCTCCGAGCCAAGACATAAAAAATAAATGATTCGATTTTTTTAAAATATTGAGGTGTTACTTTTTTTAAAGTAGCACCTTTTTTTTGTCCAATTACTTCAATACAATCAAAGAAAATGCCGAAAAGAAAAGATTTAAATTCGATTTTGATTATTGGTTCAGGCCCTATAATTATTGGTCAGGCCTGTGAATTCGATTATGCCGGTTCACAATCTTTACGTTCACTTCGTGAGGATGGGATAGAGACTATTTTGATCAATAGCAATCCCGCTACGATCATGACGGACCCCTCTATGGCAGATCATGTGTACCTGAAACCGTTAACGACAAAATCTATAGTGGAAATCTTAAAGAACCACCCTCAAATAGATGCCGTTTTACCTACAATGGGAGGGCAGACCGCACTGAATTTGTGTATTGAAGCGGATAAAAAGGGAATTTGGGAAGACTTTGGCGTTGAACTGATCGGAGTGGACATAGATGCTATAAATATTACCGAAGACCGGGAACAGTTCCGTGAACTGATGTTAAAGATTGGTGTAGGCATGGCACCACAGGCCACGGCTACTTCCTTTCTTAAAGGAAAAGAGATTGCCCAGGAATTTGGTTTTCCCTTGGTCATTAGAGCTTCATATACCCTTGGAGGGGCCGGAGCGTCCATTGTGTATAAACCAGAGGATTTTGATGCATTATTGAGCCATGGACTCGAAATTTCCCCCATCCATGAAGTAATGATCGATAAAGCCCTAATGGGTTGGAAAGAATATGAATTGGAGTTATTGCGGGATAAAAATGACAATGTCGTTATTATCTGTACCATAGAGAATATGGATCCCATGGGAATTCACACCGGGGATTCCATTACCGTAGCACCGGCGATGACCCTATCTGACCGTACATTCCAGAAAATGCGGGACATGGCCATAAAAATGATGCGGAGTATCGGTGATTTTGAAGGGGGATGTAACGTACAGTTTGCTGTAAGCCCGGATGAGAAAGAGGATATCATTGCCATAGAGATCAACCCAAGGGTTTCAAGATCTTCGGCCCTGGCATCAAAAGCAACGGGATACCCTATTGCCAAGGTCGCTACAAAGTTGGCCATTGGCTATTCTTTGGACGAACTGGAAAATCAGATTACCAAATCCACATCGGCCTTATTTGAACCTACCCTTGATTATGTCATCGTAAAAATACCACGCTGGAACTTTGATAAGTTTGAAGGATCCGATCGTACCTTGGGATTACAGATGAAATCGGTAGGAGAGGTCATGGGCATAGGGCGTTCCTTTCAGGAAGCACTGCACAAGGCAACACAGTCCTTGGAAATCAAAAGAAACGGTCTTGGGGCAGATGGCAAGGGCTATAGGAACTACGATCAAATTATAAGTAAACTGACCGTTCCCAGTTGGGACCGTGTGTTCGTAATTTATGATGCGATACAAATGGGGATTCCGTTGAGCAGAATCCATGAAATTACAAAAATAGATATGTGGTTCTTAAAACAATATGAGGAACTGCACCAATTGGAAAAGGAAATATCCGAATATACAATCGCCAGCCTTTCCAAGGACCTGTTGTTGGAGGCCAAGCAAAAAGGGTTTGCCGATAGGCAAATTGCCCATATGTTGGACTGCTATGAAAGCGAAGTCTATAACAAACGTACGGAACTTAATATCAATAGGGTATATAAGTTGGTGGATACCTGTGCGGCGGAATTTAAGGCCATGACCCCTTATTATTATTCTACTTTTGAGGCCGATATCGAAAAACCGGACGGTACACGATATGTTGAGAACGACAGCATTGTTACGGATAAGAAAAAAATTGTAGTACTGGGTTCCGGGCCCAACCGGATCGGTCAGGGAATCGAGTTTGATTATTGTTGCGTGCATGGAGTTTTGGCCGCGGCCGAGTGCGGTTATGAAACGATCATGATCAATTGTAATCCGGAAACGGTCTCCACGGATTTTGATACTGCGGACAAACTCTATTTTGAACCTGTTTTTTGGGAACACATCTATGACATAATCCGCCATGAAAAACCAGAAGGCGTTATTGTTCAATTAGGTGGGCAGACCGCTTTAAAATTGGCCGAAAAACTCTCCAAATATGGGATAAATATCATAGGGACCAGTTATGAGTCGCTGGATTTGGCAGAAGACCGTGGAAGCTTCTCTACCTTATTGCAAGAAAACAATATTCCCTATCCACAATTCGGAACTGCGGAAACCGCTGATGAGGCCCTTCAATTGGCGGATGAACTTAATTTTCCGTTATTGGTAAGACCTTCTTATGTATTGGGCGGCCAGGGAATGAAAATTGTGATCAATAAGGAAGAATTGGAGGAACACGTGGTGGACCTGCTCAGGAAAATCCCCAATAACAAACTCCTATTGGACCATTATTTAGATGGGGCCATAGAAGCCGAGGCAGATGCCATTTGCGACGGAAAAGACGTGTACATCATAGGAATCATGGAGCATATAGAGCCCTGTGGTATCCACTCCGGGGACTCCAATGCAACGCTCCCGCCATTTAATTTAGGCGAGTTTGTGATGCAACAAATAAAGGACCATACCAAAAAAATCGCTTTGGCCTTAAATACCGTCGGGTTGATCAATATTCAGTTTGCGATCAAGGACGATATGGTCTATATCATCGAGGCCAACCCAAGGGCTTCACGTACCGTACCTTTTATTGCCAAGGCCTATAAAGAACCGTATGTGAATTACGCTACCAAGGTAATGCTGGGAGAAAAGAAGGTCAAGGATTTTGATTTTAAACCAGAACTGGAAGGCTTTGCCATTAAGCAGCCTGTCTTTTCCTTCAATAAATTCCCTAATGTGAACAAAAACCTTGGGCCGGAAATGAAAAGTACGGGAGAAAGTATCCTATTCATTGACAGTTTAAAGGATGATGAATTCTATAACCTGTACGCAAGAAGGAAGATGTATCTTTCCAAATAAAGTTTAAGTTGTCCCTTTCGGCTTTTAAAAGCCGAAAGGGACAACCTATTTAATTGAACCAAACGGCATAACGTTTCCTGCGTAATTCCAAGGCCAGGGTTTCTTCCATTTTTAATGCTTCCGCTCGTGTGTGCAAAGGTTTTATATGATTGTACAGACTGGGTCTCAAATATGAACCATATTTTTTAACGATCTTGGAGGAAAGCGGATGTCCCTTTTTATTTACGGCCCCTGTTTTATGCTGGATAAATCGTTCTTTAGGGGTTTTGCCGGTCATACCCACGTAAAGGCATTCCAAAACCCCGTTAAACTGTGGGTTGGCTTCCCGGAATCGCCTGTTTTCCGTAAACACTCTTTTTGAGAGTTCTATAACATAGACCTGATAGGGCATATATTGTAAAAATAAGAGGCTATTTTTTTCAGGATCGTTATGCTTCCCATTCCGTATGGAAAATACCTTCCCTGTCCGATCGTTCATACGTATGTGAACCAAAATAATCGCGCTGTGCCTGTATCAGGTTCAAGGGTAGTCTTGTCGCCGTATAGGCATCAAAATATGTAAGGGAATTGGAAAGCCCGGGCAGTGGAATACCATTTTTAACGCCATAGGCCACCAACTCACGGGCCGCATCTACCGTTCCCTGTACTTTTTCTACAAAAGTAGGGGAGAGCAGCAAATTGGGCAATGAGCGATCGGCTTTAAAAGCTTCGGTAATATCCGCCAAAAGCCCTGCTCGAATGATACAGCCTGCCCGCCATATTTTTGCAATTTCGGATATGTTCAAGTCATAATCGTATTCTTTGGAGGCATCCCCTAACTGGTGTAGCCCTTGTGCATAGGTAATGATAAAGGAAAAATACAGTGCTTCTTCGGATAGTTTCCCAAGCTTTTTCTTATCCATCTTTTCAACTTTAGGCCGATCGTACAGGGCATCCGCCATAATACGTTCCCCTTTAAGGGCGGATATTTCCCGCATACTTACCGCAATATCTATGGAAGGTACGGGAATGCCCAGGTCCATTGCATTTTGGCTCGTCCATTTTCCGGTACCCTTCTGTTTGGCCTTGTCCAGGATCTTGTCTACCAGTTGTCCACCGGCTAAATCATCCTTTTGTTCAAAAATTTCGGAAGTAATTTCAACCAGAAAAGATTGTAACCTACCTGAATTCCATGTAGAAAAGATAGTATGTAATTCAGTATTGGAAAAATCACCGCCTTTTTTGAGGACGTCATAAATTTCGGATGTGAGCTGCATCAATCCGTATTCAATACCGTTATGGACCATTTTTACATAGTTTCCTGCCGATTTTGGACCCAAATAGGCCACACAGGGTTCTCCTTTATATTTTGCGCTTACAGCCTCAAAAATAGGTTTTACATGCTGGTAGGCCTCCCTATTTCCCCCGGGCATTATACTCGGCCCTAAACGGGCACCTTTGGCACCACCCGAAACCCCGGCCCCAAAAAAATTGATGCCCTTGCCGGCCAGGTAAGCCTCGCGCCTGTCCGTATCCGTAAAAAAAGAATTTCCCCCGTCTATGATAATATCGCCCTCTTCCAGTAGCGGTAATAAACTTTCGATTACAGCATCAACAATTTTCCCTGCGGGCACCAACAACATAATTTTTCTGGGCGTACTTAACCCATTTACAAAGGTCGCCGCATCCGTAGTGGCATTTACCTTATCCATATCACCCCCTTCTTCAATAAGGGCATTTACTTTTTCTTCATCCAAATCATTGCCATAGGCCGCAAAGCCATTATCCGCGACATTAAGGATAAAGTTGCGTCCCATTACCCCTAAACCTATCAATCCAAAATCGTATGTATTTGTCATTTTCAAATTATTGTTAAGATATCGCCAAGGAAAATTTTGCCTTAGCCGAACCTAAAATAAACGTTATATTCGTGACTCTCAAATAAACGATACAGCTTTCTATGAAGATGACAGAAAATCAAATGCTGGTAATATTCGGGGCTTCCGGGGATTTAACCGCCAGAAAACTCGTTCCGGCATTGTTTAACCTATTTACCGCCAAACAATTACCTGAAAACTTTGTAGTACTTGGTGCCAGCAGAAGTAATATGTCCGACGATGATTTTCGTAAAAAAGTTGTTTTGGAAAGTAATTACCTAAAAGAAAAATTCGAGGACAGATCACAAAAAGACATCGATGATTTTGCCGCTAAGTTCTTTTATGAGGATCTGGGCGAAAAATATGATGGGGAATATGGCGATTTAAAGAAGCGGGTGGTTGAATTGAACAAAGTGCATAAAACGGGCGGGAATATCATGTATTACCTCTCCACTCCGCCTACGTTGTACGAATCTATCGCCAAAAGTTTGGCCGATGCCGGTTTGAGCACACAAAATAATGGATGGAAACGTTTGATCGTGGAAAAACCTTTTGGTTATAGCCTAAAGACCGCCCAGACCTTGAATAAGGGAATACAACAATATTTTGAAGAACACCAGATTTATAGGATCGATCACTATTTAGGCAAGGAGACCGTTCAGAACCTTCTGGTCACCCGTTTTGCGAACAGCATTTTTGAGCCGCTGTGGAACAGGAATTACATACATCATGTGGAAATTACCAATGCGGAAAGCGTTGGCGTTGAAAAAAGAGGGGGATATTATGATAAATCCGGGGCGTTACGGGATATGTTTCAAAACCACTTGCTCCAAATAGTTTCCCTTATTGTTATGGAACCCCCCATTGGCGATAGTCCGGAAGAGATACGGAATGAAAAAGTGAAGGCCCTGAAATCGCTCCGTATCATGAAAGACCATAAAACCTTGTATGACAATACTATTAAAGGACAATATATTGCCTCTGAAATTGATGGGGAGAAAATAAATGGATATCGGGAAGAAGATGGGGTCGATCCCAATTCCACTACCGAGACTTATGCGGCCATAAAGTTTTTTGTGGACAATTGGCGATGGGCGGATGTGCCTTTTTATGTACGCACGGCCAAACGTATGCCCACTAAGGTGACCGAAGTGGTCATCCATTTTAAAACACCGCACCATCAGATTTTTAAGGACTCGGGAATAAATAATAAGGACAACAAATTGATCATCCGCATCCAACCGGATGAAGGGATTCTGGTTAAATTTGGTGTAAAGGTTCCGGGGCAAGGTTTTAAAGTGGAACGCGCCAATTTGGATTTTTACTATTCCAGCTTGACGGAAAACCGTGTAATGGATGCCTATGAACGGTTATTGCTGGATGCCATGCAGGGCGATGCGACCCTTTATGCACGGGCCGATGAAGTAGAGGCCGCCTGGGAATTTGTAGACCCTATTTTAGAATATTGGAAAAAAGGAAAGGATGTACGTATGTACGGGTATGCCGCCGGGGTATGGGGCCCAGAAAATGCAGATGATTTAATTGAAGGTGTGGGTATGTGGCGAAATCCCGGGGAGAATTTAGCGGACGATCCGGGTTTTTGTGTACTCTGTTAGATGCCAAGTATCCTGAATATTGCTACTGAGCACTGAATACTGCCACCGGATAGCCGTTCGTTCGGATGTCATGGAGAACTAATTTAATAGAACGATGAAACTAAAAATATACAGCGATAAACATGAAGTAGCCAGAGAATTTTCCAAGTATCTGGCCGATTTTATTTTGGAACGAAAAGAGGTGCATATTGCACTTTCCGGCGGAAGTACGCCTAAAATAGTTTTTGATGAGTTGGCCTTGTCCTATGCCGATAAAATTGACTGGCGGAAAGTACATTTTTATTGGGGAGATGAGCGTTGTGTTCCCCCTATGGATGACCAAAGCAATTATAAAATGACGGTGGAACATCTATTTTCTAAGATAGGGATTCCGGAGAATAATATACACCGTATTCTAGGCGAAAAAGAACCGTTCGGAGAAGCCGTTCGGTATGCCGACTTGCTGGAAGTTAATTTGGACAGGGTGGAGCATATACCCCAATTTGATTTGGTAATCCTTGGGATGGGGGACGATGGCCATACCGCTTCCATTTTTCCCCATGAGATTCACTTATGGGATGCCCATGATCATTGTGTTGTGGCCACACATCCTGAATCCGGACAAAAGCGTGTATCTATCAATGGCAAAGTTATTAATAACGCAAAAACAGTTGCCTTTTTAGTGACCGGGGAAAGCAAAGCCGAAAAGGTATCGGAAATTATCGATAAAAAAGGAAATTTTACTGATTATCCCGCTAGTTTGGTGGCTCCAAGATTAGGAGAATTGTTATGGTTTATGGATAAAGCGGCGGCTGTGGGACTTACTCCAGGTCCAGTTTAACGTTTTCACCCTCCAGGGCATCCAGGAATTCACCGGTATTAAAATTGCTGGAATCAAACTTTGTATCTCTTTGGAAAGCGGATTCTTTTCTGAACTTGCTCCGGCTGAAACGGCGCACTCCTTGCCTATCCGTAATTAAAAGCCCGGGGATTTGAGTACTTTTTCCGTTTTCATCCTTGGCCACCATGGTAAAATAAGAGGAGTTACAATGCTTTTTTTTACCCGTGGTTATATTTTCGGACTCTACCCGAACACCGACCACCATTGAAGTCCTGCCCGTATAGTTGATAGACGCACAAAGCGTCACCAGTTCGCCCACTTCAATAGGGTTTAGAAAATCCACCCGGTTTACAGAAGCCGTTACACAGTACCGTTGCGAATGTTTGGAGGCACAGGCAAAAGCAATCTGATCCATAAGATTAAGAATGTGCCCACCATGTACTTTGCCACCAAAATTAGAGTGGGAGGGAAGCATCAATTCCGTAATGGACACCTGGGACTCTTTTACGTTTTTATAGTTTTCCATGTTTTAGTGATCAGATTATAGAAAAATTAAGGTATTGCATATTGAATGCATGGTAGTCATAACATCAAACATCAATAACTAAACGATATAGTCGTTCAATAACCCATTTCATTTCCCAAAATGGGGAGATTTTTCGGGTGCGACCTTGGTAATAAAATATTTGGTATCGCCCAACCAAAAGAAAGTGGTGTAGCGTTCCGTATAGTCCAGTTTGACGTATTTTCCCTGGTATTCCTTTAATTTTTCAATGACTTCCTTGTCCTTGTCCAAAACCGAAAAAGCAAATATTCGGGCTCCGGAAATACCTTGGCTTATTTCTCCTTCCCAAGTCTTTGCAATAATACCTTTACGGCTAATTTTTATAAGTTCTCCGGAACGAACCCCTTCGCTATAAGGAACATAATAGACAAAAGCGTAATAGAGGGCCAGAAATAGAATAACACCACTAATAAAAAGAAACAGGATTTTTTTCATGTTACAGTTTTAATTTAGGCTCTTCATCGGCAAAATCATCTTCCTGTGCCCGTTTTAGAATAGGTTCGGGGATAGCCTTTTTCGCCTTGGCCCCCATTTTTTTAAGCCTTTCTATACTTGTGACAATATTGCCTCGGCCTTCCACCAATTTGTTCATGGCTCCTTTGTATTCGGATTTTGCCTCGTCCATTTTCTTGCCCACTTTGGTCAAATCATTGACAAAGCCTTCAAACTTGTCATAAAGGGCACCGGCCTGGCGTGCAATTTCTATAGCGTTCCGTTGTTGTTTTTCATTGGTCCACATACTATCTATAGTGCGCAGGGTCGCCAATAAGGTAGATGGGGTAACAATAACGATGTTCTGCTCAAAGGCTTTGCTATAGAGTGAATTATCACTATTTACGGCTATGGCGAATGCCGGTTCTATGGGAACGAACATTAATACAAAGTCGGGACTCTCCATTTCGTACAGGTCCTCGTATTTTTTTGCGGATAATTGATCTACGTGCCTTCTTAGGGAATTGATATGGGCTTTCAGGAATTTTTCCTGCACATCGTTTCCCGCATTTATATAACGTTCATAGTCCGTGAGGGAAACCTTGGAATCCACGATCATTTTTTTGCCATCGGGCAGGTTAATGATGACATCGGGCAATACCCGCGCACCGTCTTCCCGGATAAAGCTTTGTTGCACGGAATACTCCCTGTCTTTCTCCAAACCGGATTTTTCCAGGACACGTTCCAATACCAGTTCCCCCCAATTCCCCTGCATTTTGCTATCGCCCTTTAGGGCCTTCGTCAGGTTTTCGGCTTCTTGGGTTATTTTAAGGTTTTGTGTCTGGAGGTTCAATAATTGCTCTTTCAAGGCGGAGTGGATACTAATATTCTCCTTTTGACTTTCTTCTACCTTTTTCTCGAACAATCGGATTTTTTCATTCAGGGGCGTTAAAATATTCTTGATGTTCTTTTCATTACGTTCCGTAAATTTTAGGCTCTTTTCCTCTAAAATCTTATTAGCCAGATTTTCAAATTCCTTGGTGAATTTTTCCTGTAGTTTTTCTACTTCGTCTTTATGTTCCCTGTTCTTTGCCTGAAGGTTTTCCAGATCGGCCTGATAGCGAACAATTTGATGACTTAACCGCTCTTTATCTTCCCGTAGGTTTGTTTTATGCGTTTCCGAGTCCTGTAAACGTTGCTCCAATGCGGACAAATTTCCCTGCAATTGCCGTTCACGTTCCTCCAAGGCACTCTGGCCGGACCTTGTTTTTATTTTTTGTATGTAAATGCCTAAAAAATAGCCTATTGCCAGAAAAATAAGGCCAATGATAAGGTATGTAAAAGTTTCGTTCATTCTCGATCAATATGTTTCAAGTAAAGATACTGGTTACTTCTGAATACGAAAAGAACCTGTCTCCGGATCAAAAGTTACCGCATCCGAAGGAAAAAGACTTTCAAAAGCCCTGTTCTTGATCAACTCACAAGGTGCATCAAACGGGTTTTGAGTACCGTCCAATATCAAAATTTTATCACAGAGCTGAATGGCCATTTCTATTTCATGACTTGTAAATAAAATGGTTTTTTGGGTTTCATGGGCTATGGACTTCAATAGTTTTAAGATCTGTATTTTATGGTATAGGTCCAAATGGGTGGTAGGTTCGTCCAACAGAATAATATCGGTATCCTGGGCCAGGGCCCTGGCGATCATGGCCCGTTGCAATTGTCCATCGCTTAATTCATAGCATTTTCTGTTTTGTAAATCGTCCAGTTCCAATAGTTGAAGCGACGTATTGATCTTTGAAATATCCGTTGGAGATAGATTTCCGATCCAATTGGTGTAAGGCTGTCTGCCCAATGCCACCAATTCCTGTACTGTCATATTTTTAGAGGCTATAGGCTCTGTAAGTACCACACTGATTTTGGAAGCCAATTCAAGTGGATCATAGTTATTTGTTTCTTTCCCGTCAATTTGGATATTGCCGGATAACTTCGATTGAAAGTTTCCCAGTGTTCGTAACAATGTTGATTTACCGATACCGTTTATACCCACGATTGCCGAAAGCTCACCTACGGAAAGGTGAAAGTTAATCCCGTTGCATACTGTTTTAGATTTATAGCCTATGGATAAATCATTTATTTTTAGTGAGATATGTTTTGATCGTGGACTTATTGGTTTAAGAGGTTTATGGGTTCTACTATTTGTTTTTACTATTCTTAAAATACCATTTTCTTTTTCCGTACCAAAAGCCAAATGACCACCGGGGCACCTAATATGCTGGTGATGGCATTGATAGGTAAGATATGTGCCGAACCGGGCAATTGTGCAACGGTGTCACAAAGTAACATTAAAATAGCACCATAGATCAGTACGGCGGGCATTAAAATTTTATGGTCTGTGGTATTAAAAAGCTGTCGGGCCAAATGGGGAACCGCCAATCCGATAAACGCAATAGGTCCCGCAAAAGCGGTAACACCGCCTGCCAAAAGCCCGGTAGCCATAATGATGATGTAACGTGATTTTTTAAGATTAATGCCCAAGCTTTGTGCATAGTTTTCACCGAGTAAGTATCCGTTCAAGGGTTTTATGGAAAAAATGCTCAAAACGACTCCAATGGCTATACTGATGAACAATATAAGCAATTGATTCCAGGAAAGGTTTCCGACACTCCCAAAGGACCAATAAATAAATTGCTGTAATTCTTCGGCATCGGCAAAATAGGAAAGCAGACTAACGACGGCTGCGGTAATACTACCGAACATCAGACCAATGATCAATAGGGCCATGGTATCCTTAACCTTAATGGCAATACCTAGAACGGCCAGAAGCACTAAAAAACTGCCCATGCTGGAGGCAATGACCAAGGCGATATCATTGATGAACCCAAAAGCCATAACGCCCGAAAACAAGGATGCTCCCATAATAAGTAAGGCTGCTCCTAAACTGGCCCCGGAACTTATGCCCAATACAAATGGCCCTGCCAGAGGGTTTCTAAAAAGGGTCTGCATCAATAATCCGCTCAATGCCAATCCGCCACCTGTTAAAATGGCCGTTACGGCTTTTGGAATACGATAACTCCGTATAATATATTCCAAGGAAGTATCTTCCAGTTTTCCTCCAAAAATGGCTCGTAACGTATCCAAAAAAGGAATGTTTATAGACCCCAGACTAAGGTTAAGGATAAAACAGACCCCTAATGAGAAGAGCAATATGAGAAAGGGGTTAAGATATGTGCTGGGTTTTTCCAATTACTTCAATGGCTTAAAAAAGAAAAGTTTATGTTTTGGCAAAAGTTCCGGGTGAAATATATGAATGAGGTCCTTTAAAACCAAATCCGGGCGTTGGGGGGCCAATTCATAATAGATCAATCCGCCTGTTGCCCCTTTGGAAATGCAATTGGAAAAGACCGTTTTGTTTTTAAAGGCATGAAACTGTTTATAGTGACGATTGGCCTCGAGCATCTCGGAATACGAAGTATGTAGTGAAGGGTTGAACCAAAAATCGGCATTTTGTGCTTTATGGATAACCGCTTCTACACTTAGGGGGATCCCTCCGGTCCTTTTATTGCCGGACCAAAGATAATCTGCCTGCGCATCTTTAAGAAATTGGGCCATCCAACTTTTGCCCCCCGCTACATGCCATACGTCTTTATATAAACCCCCGGTCAAAACCGTTGGTTTGTTTTTTGCATTTAAGGCCAATTTTTTGGCATCGCGGTATTCCTTTTTGATTTTGGTGAAAATACTATCGGCCATTTTCTCTTTTCCAAAAAAAGGAGCAAAGAATTTTATCCACTCCGCTTTTCCCAGCGGGGTTTCCTCTATCCATTCCCCGTTATAGACCAAGGGCACACCGGCACGTTTTATGGTCTCGTATGCCTTATTTTCATTATTGATGCCAAAACCAACAAGAACATCCGGCCGTGAGGCAATTACATATTCCGTATTTAAGTTTTCATTGATTGCCAGATCCCGTACATACCCCTCCTGAATCCGTTTTCGGGTTTTTTCCGAAGAAATTAAATCGGTATTGGGAAAACCCACCAGTTTATCTTCCACTCCCAGGGCATCTAAAGCCGAGATATGTGTAGTAGAGGTGACTATGATACGTTCTACAGGTACGGCAACAATGGCATCATAGGCATCTTTGTTCAATGTGATCATGGCCATTTTCTCTTTGGGGACCAAGGCATATTTAAACGCGGTTTCGGCACCGGGCCAGGGAGATGTGATGTTGATTATGGTAATGCCCGTATCCGATTTTTGAACGGTAAAACCGTTGGCATAATCCATATTGATCATGTTTCCCGTGGTTTTATGGGAAAGGGTTTCTTTTTGGACCTGTTTACATCCAAAAAAAACAAATAAACAAGATAGGAGTAGAATTTGTTTCAAAAAAAGATAGTTAGATAGACGGCCCAAAAGTAGTATTATTTCACCTTTGAATAGAAAGATTGAACAAAATGTTTATTTTCGCACCGAATTTTGGTTTTCATCGTTTTTTAGAATGATGAAATTAAAAGGGAATCTGGTGAAAATCCAGAACTGTTCCCGCAACTGTAAGTTTTGCCGATGCATCGGTACTTGCTACAAACTTCATAACCACTGGTTTTTTTGACCGGGAAGGTACGTAACAAGATACAAGTCAGGAGACCTGCCAAATTCAAACAACTATTGTTAAACTTTCGGGATAAAGGTTTACGTATGGTGACAGACATACTATTCACTCGAACTAGAGAATTTAAAAATGAACAAAAAAATTATTGGTTTTTGTGCGGCTACTTTGGCATGCGCAAATGTTGTTGCACAACAAGAAAAGGATTCCGTAACGCTCCAACGATTGGATGAAGTTGTGGTAAGTGATTCACGCTTTGCATTAAAACGTGAAAATTCCGGAAAAACGGTCATCAAGATTTCCGCTGAGGAACTGGAACGGAACCAAGGAAAAACCATTTCACAAATTATCAATACCAAAAGTGGTATTGAAATCAATGGCAGTAGAGGAAGGAATGGAGCTGTCTTAGGGGTCTATGCTCGTGGTGGTAGGGGAAAACAGGTATTGGTGCTTATAGATGGCATACGGGTTTCCGATCCTTCCTCTTTTTCGCCCCAATACGATCTACGCCTGCTCTCCACCGGAAATATTGAATCCATTGAAATTATAAAAGGAGCCGCAAGTACGCTCTATGGGACCAATGCGGCTACGGCGGTCATCAATATTACGACCAAGAAAAGCGCGAAGGACAAAATTGCCGGGAATTTTCAATCGTCCGTCGGAACCAATCAGACTTCGGAAGATCAAAATTACAATTTGTCCAATTTTTCAAATAGTGCATCCGTAAGCGGCACCTTGAGTAAATTTACCTACAGTACCGCTTTTTCCAACAGGTATTCAGACGGACTTTCCGCTGCCGTTACCCCGGAAAACGAAGAGGATGCTTTCTCATTGTACAGCGTGGATGTCAGATTGGGATATCAATTTTCGGATAGTTTCAATATAGCCGTTTTTGGGAACAAAACCGATTATAATACGGAGTTTGATGATGCTCTGGCCGAAGCCCCCAATCGTTTTAAACAAGATCAGGAAAGGGTAGGGCTTGCATCTACATTTAATTACGGCAATGGTTCCTTACAATTGAACACCTCTTATACGGATTATACTTCAGATTCAAAAAGTTCCTCTGGGGAAAGCATTACAAATGGAAGAAACCTCTTTTTGGAGCTATTCCATAAATATCGTATTGCCGAAAAATGGCACACGATATTAGGAGTGAGCTATATTAAGGACAAGGCCATCTTTAGCAAAGAAGTGGATTTTACCATTCTGGATCCCTACGCCAATGTTGTATTTGTGTCCGGAACCGGGCTTAATGTAAATATGGGGGCCAGATTAAATACACACTCGGAATACGGGAACCATTTTGTATATAACCTTAACCCCTCCTATGCATTTTCTACCGATAACGGATATGTGAAAATCTTGGGATCCTACGCTACCTCATACATTACACCGGCATTGACACAGTTGTTCGGGGATTTTGGGGCTAATCCAAATTTGGAACCGGAAGAGAACAGGACGGTAGAGGGCGGCCTGGAATACGCTATAGACAATCAACTGAGGTTAAGTGCCGTTTACTTTGACCGCAATGAAAAAAATATAATCGGATTTGACCAGAATTTCAGAAGCATCAACATTACCGATGAAATCGATGCAAAGGGTGTAGAGGCCGAAATCTCATGGAGACCAAATAGTACCGTGAATTTAAATATTAATTATACGTTTACGGAGCGTAAGGGCGATAATGCCATACGGATTCCAAAGCACAAAGTAAACGCTTCTTTTGATTATTCATTTTCTAAAAGAACAAGTGCTTCTTTAACCTATGCCTATACAGGAAATAGGACGGATACTGATTTTACTGTGTTTCAGGGCGTTGATTTGGAGGCATTTTCTTTGGTAGGCCTATATGCCGAACATGAATTAATGCCCAATAAATTAAAGGTATTTATAAATGCGAATAATCTCTTTAACGAAGAATTTGTAGAGGTTCTGGGCTTTACGGCAAGGGGAAGAAATATAAATGCAGGATTTAACCTAAAACTTTAAGTATATTTAAAGGATGTTAAAAGTCTGTTCTTTTTTACCGGCGGTAACCCAAATGTTGTATGACATGGGATTGGATGACCATTTATACGGGATTACATTTGAGTGTCCGGAACTCGCCTTAAAGGAAAAAGAACCTGTAGTGCGATGCGTGTTGGAAGGAAAAGACCTTTCCAGTAAGGAAATCGATGCGTTGTTCTCGGCGAGTAAACATCAGGGGAAAGACCTGTATTATGTGGATCAACCGCTTTTGGAGAGTATAGCACCGGATATTATTTTTACACAGGATATGTGCGATGTTTGCCAGATAGATATGGCCTGTACTTCCGCTGCGGTGGCACATCTTGAAAAGCAGCCCCAACTTTTTTCAATAAGCCCGGCATCGTTGAACGATGTTTTTGGGAATGCGGTCACTATTGCGAGAGCATTGGGGAAAGAGGAAGTGGCTTATACCTACCTTGCCGGATTGCATGATCGGATAGATATGGTCATAGATGCGCTTAGGAAGGCAAAGGCTTTGCCCAAACGTGTACTTTTGATGGAATGGTTGGAACCTATTTTTAATTGTGGCCATTGGATTCCTCATCAAATAGGCTATGCAGGTGGTATAGACATGCTTTCAAACCCTTCCGGGGACAGTATTGTTACACCATGGGAAAAGATTTTAAAGTACGATCCCGAAATTTTGGTCATAGCCCCTTGTGGATTTACCATAGACCGTACTTTGGAGGAAATGCATCTTCTGACCCAAAAAGAAGGTTGGCGTACCTTAAAGGCCGTAAAAGAGGGTAATGTTTTTATTGCCGATTATGATATGTTCACGCAATCATCCGCCAGTACGTTGGTGGATGGTATTGAACTGTTGGCCGGAATCTTTCATCCGGATATTCTGGAAGTTCCTGAAAGGATACGCTTTAAATATAGAAAAATAGATATCCCTAAAAGAGCATTATCGTTAATATAAAACAAAAAGAGCGGCCGATCGGCCGCTCTTTTTCTTGTGATATTATTTACTCCAACTCTAAATTATAATGGGTATCGTCTATCATTTTATCCCCGATCGGGGAAAACATTTTGGAACTGGTCATAACATCAATGGGGCTTTTAACGGTAAAATCACGTTTGCCCGAAACCCCGGTAATCTCTTCAATGGCTCTGGCCAAAAGCGGTTCGTTCTGATCTCCAAGAACTCCTAAATTATCCAAATCCTCTTTTAACTGAACATCTGGAACCAGACCACTCGTATAATCGGAAAAACCATCGGCATTTTCATTGCGTCCCAATAAGGGCTGTAGGGCCCATTGTACCTCGGGATTAATTTTATCTACCCGTGTAGGCGTGTATAGGTATGAATTTTCCCTGTCGTCCACTAAAGTGGTGGAAAACTCGTTCTTTCCTCTTGTAACATCACCAATTTGGACGACATCTATATAGGGTTCCAGGCTATTGATCAACAGCTCACTGGCAGATGCAGAGCTGGCACTCGTCAATACATATAGTTTGTTTAACCCCAAACTGTTTATGGTCCTGCTTCCTACCTTATCGGCAAAATAGACTTCCAATTGACTTTGTGAGAGCTGTTCCTGGATTTTGTCGTTATAGCGTTTTTTCAAGAACAGGTTGGCGGTATTGGTATCATAGATCATACTGGCCAACAATCTGGTCGTATTTACGGAACCTCCAGGGTTATACCTAAGATCGATTATCAAATTGGTAATCCCCGATGAATTCAGCGTCGTTATAGCGTCATATAGGTCATCATCATATTCATTGGTAAACTGATTGTACATAAGGTACCCGATTTTTTCACCGTTGATTTCAAAGGATTTTGAGATAAAGACGGGGTTTTCCGCAAAGGCCTCTTGTTTGGTCAGGGAGATTTCCTCATTGTTGGGTACAATTTCACCATTAACAAAATCTGCCATATTTAAGGTGTAGTCATTATTTTCTCCAAATAACAGTCCTATATAATTGCTCAATGTTAGGGTTTCTCCGTCTACCCCGGTAAAAAGATCCCCTCGTTTTATATCTTTTCCCGCAGCATCCGAATTGGGAAGGATATAGCGTACATATCCAAAAAGTTCTTCGCTGTCAGCGATTCTTACCAGACCGAATTCCATACCGTTACTTCTGGAAATACCGGCAAGGGAATTGGTCAACACCCGATAATCGGCATTATAAAAGCTAAAACGATCTTGGATAAAGACCAATTTGTTGTCAAAGAATTCCGCTGGAGAATTTTCAGAATTTAAAAAATCCGTGTACGCCTTACTGCCTTCGGTCGTATTGGGAAACCTGTCATCGGCTAAGTCCGATACTTCCGACTGCCAGAAATACCAGAAATTCATGGCTTTCCACATAAAATCCTGTACCTGTACATTGGCCAATGGATCTGGGTTTACGGTTCCCGGAATAGTAAGCTCATCATCTTTTGAGCAAGATATAAGCGCAATAATGGTAAGGAAAATAAAATATTTATTCATGACAATTAGATAAAACTAAATTTGGAACGGTTATTTTAATGCCCCCAAGGGGTTTTTAGAAGTATTCTTTATGTTATCTAAAATCAGGACGCTTCTTCTATCATCGAACAATTTGGAACTGGATATCAAATTGCCGGGTATTTGCACATTAAAACTTCTTTTGGCACTCACACCGGTGATTTCCTGAATGGCCCTTGCCAATAAAGGTTCGTTCTCGTTCCCAAGCATACCTAGATTGGCTACATCCTCAACTAATTCTATATCGGGAATCAACCCGTCCGCATAATCTGAAAAACCTGCTCCATTTTCTACTCTACTGATAATGGGTTGCAGTGCCCATTGATTATCGGGGTTTATTTGATCTTCTCTTTCCCGGCTATAAATATTTCCATTGTCGGGGTCATCCACAAAAGTCAAGGAACCTTCATTTTTCCCCGTAGTAGTAGAGCCGATGTGAACTACATCGATATAGGGTTCTAGACCCACCATGACCAGTTCACTGGCAGATGCAGAGGCATCAGTGGCCAAGATATATACTTTGTTCAGGTTTAAGGAGTTAAGCGTAGCACCTGTATTTCCGTCATTGGTTCCGGTAGTGCTTACAAAATTATTATTCGCATCCTCACCAAACAACTCCTGAAGTTTTGCATTGTAGCGTGTTTTAAAAAACAGCTCCTCAGTATTGGGCGCATAGATCAGGCTTGCCAATATGGTGGCCGTTGTTCCCCTTCCGCCTGAATTATAGCGCAAATCCAAAACCAGATCCGAAATATTTTGATTTTTAAAAGTTCCAAAAATTTGGTTCAATTCTTCGCCGGACCCCGCCTGAAATTGGTTGTACATTAGATAACCTATTTTTTTATCGCCAATGGTCAGGACTTTATTTACTAGAATAGGGTCTTCTTGTAAACCTTCTTCTTTGGTCAAGGTAACTTCTGCATTAATGGGACTTATGATATTATTCTCAATAGTGGCCATGTTTAAGGTATAGGTGTCATTATCCCCAAAAAGGAGGTCCCTAAAATTATTTAGGGTCAACCTTGTTCCGTCCACTCCTATAAATACATCCCCTCTTTCAATATCCTTGGTCGCGGCATTTGAGTTTTTGATAATATATTCCACATAACCGAAGACATCATCCGTATCCCCGATACGGGAAAGGCCAAATTCAAGGCCATTGCTTTTGGCGATACCGGAAATGAAATTTGTAAGTTCCTTATAATCATTACTATAGAAAGTAAAGCGGTCTTCGGAAAAGAGAAGCTCATCGGTCAAAAAAGTTTCGGGATCAGGATTATCCATGAGATAATCTTCATATTCGGATTGTGTTGCAAAACGATCATCAGCTAAATCGGGAACATCCTCCTGCCAGAAATAATAGGCATTCAATGTTTGCCACATAAAATTTTGGACTACTATATTTACCTCTTCCGGAGTCTCTTCTACCTTTTCTTCTTCAACTATGGGACCGTCATCGTCTTTTTTACAGGAACCAAAACATAATCCAATGATAAGTAGGAGGAGAAAATACTTTTTCATAGCTCTTTAACTTTCTAGCGATAGCTCTCAATAATCGTTCCAATTCTACTCAGAAACCTTAGTTTAGCCATCGATAATCATACTTACGATAATTAAGTAGTATAAGGATGTTAAATTTACTTACATATACAGGAAAAAAAAATTATTTGTAACAAAACTCGTTGAACGTCGTCTTCCTTTTGTAGACTGATAAAGGGTTTGCGAAGAACAACCAACACATGAAACAAACGGAATTTTTAAATGTGGTCATGCCCTTTAAGGATAAGTTGTACCGGCTGGCAAAACGTCTGTTGGTATCTACCGAAGAGGCAGAGGACGCAACACAGGAGATTCTTTTAAAATTATGGGCCAAAAAGAAAATGATAGGGAGTTATAATAATGTAGAGGCCTTTGCCATGACGATGACCAAGAATTTTTGTTTGGATAGGTTGAAATCAAAGCAAGCGGGAAATCTAAAATTGGTCCATAATAATTATGGGGATGAAAACACCTCGCTCCAAAAAGAGGTAGAAGCAAAGGATAGTGTAGATTGGGTTCAAAAAATCCTGGAGGAATTGCCCGAGCAACAAAAAATGGTATTGCAGTTGCGGGATGTAGAGCAATATGAGTATGAAGAAATAGAGGCTTTATTGAATATGAAACCTACGGCCATTAGAGTGGCCCTGTCCAGGGCAAGAAAAACGGTTAGGGAAAAATTAATGCAAAAACACAACTATGGAATCGCATAACATAGAGGAATTATTGGAAAAATATTTTGAGGCCACTGCTACGGTAGAAGAAGAGCAGATCTTGAGGGATTATTTTTCAAAAGGAAAAATAGCCCCCCATCTAGAACAATATGCCCCTATGTTCCAATATTTTTCCAGGGCCAAAGAAGAACGTTTTACCGGGCAAGTGTCCTTAAAACATGGAAAGGCGTATTATAAATGGGCCGCTATTGCGGCTGTGGCTGTTTTTGCTTTTGGTGCTTATTTTGGGTCAGGTAGCTACCGGGATTATCGGGAGAAACAATTGGAGGATCAAGAAAAGGCATTGGCGGCCTACCATGAGACAAAAAAGGCTTTTGCACTTTTGGCGGAAAATTTTAGTAAAGGCACCCAAAAAATGACTTATTTAAACGAGTTTGAAGTAACAAAACAAAAAATTTATAATCACAATTAAAATATAACAAATGAAAAAGATAATAGTAACGGTGATAACGGCATTAGTTTGCCATATAGGGTTTTCACAGTCCATTTTTGATAAGTACGAGGATTTGGACAATGTAAGTGCCGTGGTGGTCAACCAGAGTATGTTCCGGCTTTTGGCGAATATAGATGTAGAGGTAGATGAACCGGAAGCTAAGGACTTTATGGATATTGCCAAGAGCTTAAAAAACCTTAAGGTTTTTATTACGGAGGATAAAGACATATCCATGGATATGATGAAAACCGTGGATAAATATCTTAAAAACAACTCTTTGGAAGAACTTATGAGGGTAAAGGATAAAGATGCCAATGTTAAATTCTATATTAAAGAAGGAAGGGATGCCGATCATGTGAGTGAACTTTTAATGTTCATAACGGGAGTAAAGAACGTGGGTGTGGACGTTAATGGAAGAAAGTTTGAAACCGTTTTATTGTCCTTAACGGGAAATATAGACCTTAACAAAATAGGTTCCCTTACCAATAAAATGAACTTGCCCCAGGAATTGAACAAAGCAGGGAAAAAGCAATAGTCGTTTTGTAGAGCACAATTAAAATAAATCATCATCAATCACAAACCCTGAAACTCGTTCAGGACAAAAAACAACAGTCATGAAAACTTTAAAAAAAATCACAGTAGTAACAGCAATCGCATTTTTACCATTATTGGGTCTCTCTCAATCCATATTTGATAAATATGAGCGGATGGACAATGTTGGGGCCGTCATCGTGAACAAGGGTATGATAGACCTTTTCACCAAAATAGGTGACATGTCGAACGATAAGGAAGCCAAAGAGTTCATTGATGTGGCAAAGGATCTAAAAGGAGTAAAGGTTTTCATAACCGAGGATAAAAAAGTGTCAATGGATATGGACAACACGGTTCATAAATATCTGAAATCGTCCAAGCTAGAAGAATTAATGCGTGTAAAGGATAAAGATGTAAACGTGAAGTTCTATATCAGGAACGGGAAAAAGAAAGATCATGTTTCGGAGCTTTTAATGTTCGTCTCAGGAATGAAAGACTTGGATGTTGATCTGCATGGAAGAAAATTTGAAACCGTATTAGTAAGCCTTACGGGCGATATCGATTTGAAAAAGATAGGTGCATTAACAGAAAGAATGAACCTTCCCAAGGAGTTGAACAAAGCAGGAAGAAAATAGTAAATTCAATTATCAATTATCAATTATCAATTATCAGTGATCGGTCATTATTGTTGACTATTTGCTGATGCGAAACACAAATAAAAACCGAATAAAGGTGAAAAAAGTAATTATAAATATGTTGATGGCAATAACGCTGTTCCTGGCCTCATGTTCGTCATCACAGAGTTTACAGGAATATTATGTAAACAATTCCGAAAACCCCAATTTTCTTTCTTTTAATGTTCCGGCCAGTATATTGAACCTGAAGGAGGCCGACTTGACCGCAACCCAAAAAATGGCCGTAAAGGCACTAAGAAAGCTTAATATCCTAGCCTTTAAGAAGACGGCCGAAAACACAACGGATTATGAGACGGAAAAAACGAAGGTGAAGGACATTTTAGGAAAGGAAGTTTATACGGAGTTAATGAAAATGAATACGAAATATGGTAAGGCTACCATAAAATATATGGGAGAAGAGAACGCTATTGATGAGGTGATTATTTATGGTGACAATAGCGATAAAGGGTTTGCCATAATAAGAGTTCTAGGAGATGATATGAACCCTGCCCATTTTGTACAATTGTTGCAGGCCATCCAGAAATCCGACTATAAGGGCGAAGGCCTGGAGGGAATAGAGGATTTGTTTAGAAATTGAATATATGAAATTGAATTGAAAATCCCGTTACGGTCTATCGTAACGGGATTTTTTTGTTTTTGAACTTTAGGTCGGAATGGAGATATTTGATTTCATTTTAAAATTCGAGTTGTGTGACCTTCTTTCTATATTGGGGTCTTAACTTTTGAAACGTATTACTAACTATAAAAACGGAACAATTATTATGGAAAACTTATCGATGGAAACAATTTTAGGGTATGTAGAAGCCTATGGAATCCCCTTGATTAAGGCTATTATAATATACATTATAGGTTCTTGGATCATTAAAAAAATTGTGAAAGCGGTCAAAAAAGTTATGTCAAAAGGCACTTATGATATCTCCCTACAAAAATTTTTGACAGATCTTATTTCATGGGGACTTAGGATATTTTTGATCATTACGGTGATTTCCACGCTTGGGGTGGAGACGACCAGTTTGGCGGCCGTAATAGCGGCAGCCGGCCTTGCGGTAGGTCTTGCGTTGCAAGGCTCGCTGTCCAATTTTGCGGGCGGGGTATTGCTCATGATCTTTAAACCGTATAAGATCGGGGATTTAATAGAAGCACAGGGCGTTTTGGGTTCCGTGAAGGAAATAGAGATATTCACCACCAAGTTAATAACCCCTCAAAACAAATTGGCCATAGTTCCCAATGGGGCCATGGCCAATGGAAATATAATCAATTATACCGCGGAAGGTAAGATGCGCGTAGATACTTCTGTTGGAGTGGATTATGGATCGGACATTAAAAAAACAAAAGAAGTATTGTTGGCCATGTTAAAAGCGAACCCTAAAGTACTTGCTGATCCCGCACCATCCGTAAACGTTGAAGAATTGGCGGACAGTTCTGTAAACCTGGCCGTGAGGCCTTATTGTAGACCAGAGGACTATTGGGATGTCTATTTTGCCACCATAGAGGGTAGTAAGGCCGCCTTGGATATGGCCGGTATCGAGATTCCATACCCGCACGAAGTCCAGATTAACAAGTAAATTTTTTCCTTACTGAGAAAAAGGCCGTTTTAAACGGCCTTTTTTTATAAGCATAGTGTATTTAAATCCCCGTATATGTACTGGGGGTAATGCGTTTTAGTTCCTGTTTTATTGCTTCGGAAACATCCAAAGTATCTATAAACGCGGCAATGGATTCCTGATTTATTTTTTCATTGGTACGGGTGAGTCCCTTTAGGGCCTCATACGGGTTTGGATATCCTTCCCTTCTTAATATCGTCTGTATGGCTTCGGCCACAACGGGCCAGTTATGCTCCAAATCCTGTTCAAACTTTTCCTTGTTCAATAATAACTTGTTCAATCCTTTCAGCGTAGATTGAAAAGCAATTAAGGTATGGGCGAACGGTACACCAACATTCCTGAGCACGGTACTGTCCGTTAAATCCCTTTGTAATCTGGAAACCGGAAGTTTTGCGGACAAATGTTCAAAGAGCGCATTTGCGATTCCCAGGTTCCCTTCCGAGTTTTCAAAATCTATGGGATTTACTTTGTGCGGCATGGCAGAGGAACCTACTTCGCCCTTTTTTATCTTTTGCTTGAAATAATCCATGGAAACATAGGTCCAAAAATCCCTGTCCAAGTCTAAAATTATGGTATTGATCCGTTTTAAAGTATCGAAAAGAGCGGCCATATGATCATAATGCTCAATTTGTGTAGTGGGAAAAGAATGATACAATCCCAGCTTTTCCTGAACAAATTTTTGTCCAAAAACTTTCCAATCTATATTTGGATAAGCGATTTGATGGGCATTATAATTGCCCGTTGCCCCACCAAATTTGGCGGCACTCGGAATATCGTTCAATAAATTGAACTGTTCCTTTAAACGTTCCACGAACACATCAATTTCCTTGCCTAACCGGGTAGGGGATGCGGGCTGCCCGTGGGTACGTGCCAGCATAGGGATATTGGACCATTCTTTGGACAATTCCCTGAGTTTTTCCGAAACTTCAAAATATAAGGGGACGTAGACCTCGTTCATCGCTTCCTTAATGGAAAGGGGAACCGCGGTATTGTTAATATCCTGAGAGGTAAGTCCAAAATGTATAAATTCCTTGAACGTTCCTAAACCCAAGCTGTCAAAAGCATTTTTAATGAAATATTCGACAGCCTTTACATCATGATTGGTGGTTTTCTCTATCTCTTTTATAGCCTCGGCATCGGTCCCGTCAAAATTGGCATAGATCTCCCGTAAAGGCCCGAATTTGGAACGATCAAAACCTGAAAGTTGTGGTAGCGGTATTTCACAAAGGGCAATAAAGTATTCGATCTCTACCCTCACCCTGTACTTGATCAAGGCTTCTTCGGAAAAATAGGCCGCCAAACCCCCGGTCTTATTTCTGTAACGCCCATCGATTGGCGAAATGGCATTTAATGTGTTTACGGACATATTTGTTGATAGGTTATGAAAAGCGCAAAGATACCCATAAGCACCAAAGTTTAAAAGTTTTGTTGGCATTCAAAGGTTACAGGCCTTTCTTTCTCAGTTTTGATAAAATCATTCTTGCCCTCGCTTTGTAGGCAGCACTTCCTAAAGCATAATTTTGTTCCAATACCATCTTTAATTCCGGGTTGATCCAATCGAATTTTGACCCCAACAATACCAGACTGGTCATAGAATAAGCCTTTGCGGCAACTTTGTAATCACCTATCAACCAATCAAAACAAGCCGTTGCCATTTTTTCCAAATGGCTTTCTGAAAGATTTTTTTGTGTTCGTGGGTTTTTATCCTTGAAATAGGATATGGCCAGGTATTCACAAATTTTGGCAAAGGGCCTTATAGAAGATTCTAATCGCACCGCAGGAAGGCTGTCCATAAATAAATCCATAAAAGGAAAAAGACAAGAAAGATCTTGCTTTGCGGTAAACTCCAAGACCCAACAGGCTTTTGAAGATATGGGGTCGTCCGTTTGAAGTGCTATACATAACAAAGGCTCTATCATACGAGGGTTGTTGGATACCATATGAGCCATTTCCAAACGCTTTTCCCTGGAATGATCTACATAATTTAGGATATCGTAAAGTTCCGTTGCGGTCATAAAAATTGTAATTTTACCAGACTAAGGTTTTTCAAATGAAAATACTCAAAAAAATTCTTTTAGTTCTATTGATTTTAGGTATTGCGATACAATTTTACCGTCCTGAAAAGAATCTTGCCCAAGGTGAACACACGCTGCCATTTTTAACAGAGACCAATCCGCCGAACGAGGTAAGAACCTTGTTAAAAACGGCATGTTATGATTGCCATAGCAATCATACGAATTACCCATGGTATAACAATATCGCCCCAATTTCTTTTTGGTTGCAAGACCATATTAAAGAGGGGAAAGAGGAATTGAATTTTTCTGATTGGGCACAGTATTCCAACAAACGAAAAGACCATAAATTGGAGGAACTGATCGAGGAAGTTTCTGAGAATGAAATGCCTTTAGCGGAATACACTTGGACCCATAAGGAGGCCGTTTTAGACCGAGAGCAAATAGACGCTATTGTCCGGTGGGCAAAGAAAACTAGGGTTTTGTACCAATTAGGGAAGCAACCAAATTAGGAACGCCCTCTACCGCTGTTTTGGGGAGTATTGTCAGATTATCCCTAAAGGTCTCGGAAATCGATGGTTTGGGATCTATAAAATAAATGGGAGTGTTCCTACTTACAAAATCGATAAGGCTTGCGGCGGGATAAACCTGCATAGATGTTCCTATAATAATTAATATGTCCGCTTTTTCGGTAATTTCAATGGCTTTCTCCAATAATGGAACGGCCTCTCCAAACCAAACGATATGCGGCCTTAATTGATGTCCTTGTCTACATAGATCTCCAATTTTAATATCTTTTTCCCATTCGAGGATATCCATTGCATTCCCGGTACTACGAGCTTTTAACAGCTCACCATGCAAGTGAAGTATATTGTTGCTTCCCGCCCTTTCATGAAGGTCGTCTACATTTTGAGTGATAATGGCAACATTATAAAAAGCCTCTAACTCGGTTAGGGAACAATGTGCCTTATTGGGGTGCACTTCTAAAAGTTGTTGCCTTCTTTGATTATAAAAATCCAAAACCAATTCAGGATCATTTTGGAACCCTTGTGGTGAAGCTACTTCCATAACATTGTGTCCTTCCCATAACCCGTTGGAATCCCTGAACGTTTTTAAACCGCTTTCCGCACTTATACCTGCACCGGTCAATATCACAATATTTTTCATGATTGACATATTTACGCTAAAAATATACTTTTTATTAACCCATTGTGCATTTTAAACAATGCTGATTTTAATGTTGTTTATATTTCTATCAAAGACGAACCTGTTAACGAACTGAACCATTGTCAAGGCAGTGATTTTGGACAGCACCCTTGTCTTGAAC